>CALCCH010000062.1 GCA_937899855.1 uncultured Saprospirales bacterium
ATGCAATTGGAGACTTTTTTTAGCGAATTGAAAGTGGTCGAATTGGCCAGTGTTATGGCCGGCACCGCCGTCGGTATGTTCTTCGCCGAACTGGGGGCCGAAGTCCACAAAATCGAAAACCGTTCGACCGGTGGCGATGTCACCCGCCGCTGGCGACTTCCCCAGGAACCCGCCGATCGCCCCCGCTCCGCCTACTACTGTAGCGTCAACTGGCGCAAAGAAACCCTCCTGCTCGACCTGCGCGCGCCCGCCGCCCACGAACGCGTCCTGGATCTGATTCGCGAGGCCGATGTCTTGATCAGCAACTTTAAGTTGCCCTCGGCCGCCAAATTGAAAATGGATTACGACACGCTTCGAGCCCTCAACCCCCGGCTAATTTACGCCCAATTGACCTCCTTTGGGGCGGGGGTTGACCGGCCGGCCTTTGACGTCGTGCTCCAGGCGGAGGCTGGCTTTTTGTACATGTGCGGCGAGCCCGACCGCGACCCGGTCAAGATGCCCGTCGCTCTGATCGATCTCCTGGCGGCCCACCAACTCAAGGAAGGCATCCTCCTGGCCCTGATCCACCGGATGCGAACGGGGCGGGGCAGCTACGTCAGCAGCTCCCTACTCGAAGCGGCGGTGGCCTCGCTGGCCAATCAGGCCACCAACTGGCTCATGGCGGGGCACCTGCCCCAGCCGATGGGCACCCGACATCCCAATATCGCTCCCTACGGAGACATGTTTCGCACCCGGGATGGGAAGTCGATTATTCTGGCGGTGGGTACGGAAAAACAGTTTGCGGAATTGTGTGCCGTCCTGGGTTTGTCGGAGCTGCCGGCAGATCCCCGTTTTGCGAGCAATCACCAGCGCGTCCAGCATCGGGAGGCGCTCCAAGAACGGCTGACCCCGGCGGTGGCGCAGTGGTCGAGGGAGCAACTGTTGGATCAATTGCACCAGCGGGGGGTACCCGTTGGGAGTATCCGCAACATGGCGGAGGTTTTTGAATTGGATACGGCCCGGGCCATGATCCTGGAGGAGGAAATGGCCAATGGCGAACGCAGTCAGCGCGTCCGAACGGTAGCTTTTCAACTGCAATCGCCGGCCGACTAAATCCGTCATCCAATAAAATCCGCTGATCACCCTCGGAAAAGCCCCAATATCGCCCCTGCCCGCCAAATCTTCCCGCTCGGGGATTGAAATAACCCGACAATAATCCTATTTTGCCCCTTATGAGTGCGTCCCCCTCTTCCCAACTTGGACTTCCGAGTTGGGTATACTTTGCCGTGTGCCTGTTATTTCTGGCTGCCCAACCACTGCAAGCAACCCACATCGTGGGGGGGGAAATGACCTATTCCCACGTCCGGGGGGACACCTTCGAAATCCAGTTGACGGCTTTTCGCGATTGTTTAAACGGAGCGCCCAATGCCTTTTTCGACAATCCCGCCGCCATCGGCGTATACGACAAGGACCGCGTTTTGGTCGATAGCCTTTTTATCCCCTTCGTTCGGGACGATACCCTGCAACCCACCCTATTTGACGAATGTCTGGTCATTCCACCCAGCGTGTGCGTACACCGTTCGACCTACCGACGGAATATTCGGCTGACCCCCCGGATTGGGGGCTACGAGCTGGTCTACCAGCGCTGCTGTCGCAACGAAACGATCAATAATATCATCGAGCCCCTCGAAACGGGGGCCACCTTTAGCGTGGTCATTGAGGACATTGCCCTCATCCAACGCAACAATTCTCCCCGCTTCAAAGAGTGGCCGCCTATCTATATCTGTGCCGACGAACCCATCCTCTTCGATCACTCGGCCGTCGACGACGAGGGGGATTCGATTGCCTACCGACTTTGTACCCCGCTGACGGGTGGTTCGCAGGGGATTCCCCAACCCCGTCCGGACAATCAATCCATCCCCACTGAAGTCGTTTGGCGAACCCCTTTTTACGGACTGGATAACATGCTCAACGGGATGCCCGGTAACGAGCCCCTCCGCATTGATCCCGTAACGGGTTTGCTGACCGGGTTGCCCAATACGGTCGGGCAATTTGTGGTGGGCATCTGTATGGACGAATACCGGGATGGCGTCCTCCTCAGCTCCGTTCGTCGCGACTTTCAGTACAACGTCGGTGAATGTGGACGCACCACCGCCGCTTTTTTTAGCCCCCTCATTCAGTGCGATAGCCTGACGGTGGCGTTTGAGAACCAAAGTATCGACGCCGATACCTACCGCTGGTTTTTTAACGATCCCGGCAACCCTGGGGCGAGCTCTACCGAGGTCAATCCCAGTTTTACCTTCTCCGACACCGGCCGTTACGAAATCGTCCTGATCGCCAATCCGGGGGGCTTTTGCGAGGATACCATTGTACGGACTATTCAATTGCTACCTCCCTCGCTGATGCCCGACTTCTCCTTTAGCTACGAGGAGTGCAACGACAGCTTGGTGGTGCAAATTACCGACATCACGACGGATGAACTGTCGACCCCGGTGGCCTGGTCCTGGGGGCTGACGCAAATTGCCGAGGTCAGTGCGGTGGATTCGGTCCAGTCTCCCCGCTTTGCGATTCGGGACCCGGGAGCGGTGCTCCTGACCCAGGAGGTGATAGCCGCCAATGGCTGTCGAGCCACCCTGAGTCAACTCATTCCCAATCCCCTCATCGGCAATCCCCTCGTCGCCACGGATACCGTCGTCTGTCTGGGCGATAGTCTGGAGCTGATCCCCAATCCCGACCCGAGCTACGCTTACCAGTGGGCCCCCGGCCCCGACATTGGCAATCCCAACACCGCGCTGCAAATCGTCCGCCCCCTGGGTGATGTTTCCTACTTCGTCACCATTACCAATGCCGATGGCAGCTGCCAGGTCGAGCGCAGTATCGCCATTCAAGTGCCCGAAGTGGTGGCGCTATCCACGCCTCCCGACTTTGAAACCTGCGACCCCCTGGTCGAACTGACCGTAAGCAGTGGCCAAGCCGTGACCTACCTTTGGGATACCCTGGCTACTTTTGCCAGCCCCCTGAGCGAGGCGGATACCGTGACGGTTGAGCCCTTTGGCGCCAATACATATTACGTGCTTGGTCAGGATGAATTTGGTTGTGAGGCCGTCGATAGCATCGAGGTGATTGGCCGGGGGATCAATATTGCACTACCGGAACTCCCGCCCCGCTGCCCCGGCGATACCACCGAATTGTTCGTCCTGCTCACCGATCCACTGGATACCTTGAGCTACCAATGGTCACCCCCCGACTTTCTGCTCGATCCCCCCGATAGTGCCACGCCGCGGGTGTGGCCCCCCGGAACGGGAGTCTACACCTACCGGGTCGATCTGGAAAACCAATTCCAATGTACCCGTCAGGATTCCCTCCAATTGACCGTACTGGATACGACCGCCCAACTGGCCTTTTTGAGCAGCCAGCAGTGTGGGGGTTTTGAAGTACAGTTTTTCAATAGCAGTATCAATGCGCCTTTTATCCGCTGGAATTTTGGCGACCCCACCGATCCCGACGCTGGCTCGACCGATCCCGATCCCAGCTACGTATATCCCGACACCGGGACTTACCAAGTGACCTTGACCCTCGACCTGGATGTTCCCTGTAAGGATACGACGGTACAGACGATTCGCATCGTCGAGCCCCAGATCGAGGTGGGCTTTGACTACAGTTTTGAGAGCTGTGGGGATTCCGTGGTGGTTGTTTTTCAGGATACTTCCCGCAACGATCAGAGTACGATCGTGGATTGGGAGTGGCGGTTTAGTACGGGCGAAACGGCCTCCGGGCCCCAGGCCAGCATCACCCTGCTGGAGACGACCATCATCAATGTCAACCTACAGATTACCTCCGATGATGGCTGTACGGACGAGCTTTCTCAAAACGTCATCATCCGTTTGATCGAAACCTTTTTGCCCGATACGCTGCAAATTTGTCGGGGCGAAACGCGGGGGCTCAATCCCAACGGCATCGCTCGCTACGAGTACCGCTGGTCGCCCAGCACGGGCCTCGATGATCCTACCGTAGACAACCCCCTAGCGAGTCCCTTACAAACCACGACCTATACGGTGACGGTCACGGATTTTAATCCCGATACGTGTCAGGTGGTTCGGCAGGTGGCGGTGGTCGTTCACCCGGATTTTGAGTTGGCGGCGGGGGAGGAT
>CALCCH010000063.1 GCA_937899855.1 uncultured Saprospirales bacterium
GGTGTTTCTGCATCTGGGTGCTGCGGTACTCGATGTGGTGGACTTGGTTGATGCCGAGTATCAGCAGCTTGGTGAGGATGTCTTCGTACTGCGAAAAGTCCTCGATGATGATCCGCAAACACTGCTCCACCTCGTAGTAATTGATGTTGATCTGGTTGCCCCGTTGGGCGTAAGGTCGGATCTGGAGGTAGTCCGTTTGCAGATGTTGGTCGGGAATACCCCGTCCCTTACAGTACGGAGTGACTTTGGTGATGACGGCATAGTTGGCCCCCTTGGCCTCCTGTAGCGATCGGTCGCGCGGTTCCACCTCTACGTGGAGCAGGACCTGATCGGGGTGGACCCGGAGAATGGCTGCCCTACTGGCGATAAAATACTGGTCGTCGGTAGCCGGTCGTACCTGGGCGTGGGTCATTTGAAGCATTAGGGAAAGGCAACATAAAAATGTAATTCGCATCATGGCATTAAATTTTACCCTTTAGATGCAAGGTCTGGCGAAAGGGGTGGGCCGGGGTGGCAGATTTGGGGAAAATCAACCGCGGCGATTCCGTTGACGCGCAATGTGGGGCAAGCGGATGGACAACTCCCGCTCCAACTCCTGCATGTCACTCTTGAGCATTAGAAAGTGGAAGGGTGGGATCAGAATGGTGATGAGCAAAGTGGAACCGCCAATGAGTAGCCATTGGAACTGGCTCAAATCTGGCCAGTTCAGTATCAATATGAGGAGGGGAAATTGGTAAAAAGCGAACAGTTTGGAGAACCAACCGGAAAAGTAACTCTTTAAGGTCAAGCGTTTTTGCTCCGCATCGTAGCGGTACTCGTGCAATTGTATGGGGGAAGAGCGTTGGTGTGGATGAATGACAAAGATGAGGTGCTGCTCGTCGACCTGTTGGTGCAGACTGAGTTCCAGGCGATCAGCGTAAAAATTTTCCCGATCCAAGGCCTCCCGAACGTCCGCCAAGCGCATGCTGCCGAAGTCGATGTCAATCTGTCGTTCGATGGGACAAAGTTTCATGTTTATCTTTTTAATGATCACCAAATTCTTCTTCTAAGTAAAATTCCAATTCCTGAATCCGCCATTCGGTGAGTTGAACCATACTGGCGAGGTAGCGAATGCCCAGCAAATGGCCCCGGTAGCCCTCCGCATACCCCGCACTCTGTCGGCGGCGGTGCCCGATCCAGGCCTCCTGATAAGCCCGGGCCTCGGCGGCGAGCGAATCGGAAGTCTGCTCCGCCAAATAATGCGCCCAGCGTACGTGGAGGATCGAATCCACCCGTTGAAATTTCAGGTTCCAGCAAATGCGCGTCTCCAAATTCGAACCCGTAGTGGCGCTACAGTCCACGCGATCCGCCAGCCTCATGTAGGACAATTGACGCAGTCGCGCGGCGTCGGATTCCTCCTGCGCTGCGCTGGAATAAGCCGTCAGTAGAAATGCAAGCAGCCAGATCGGAGCCAACACCGGAAGGTGAAAGGGACCTCGCCTCGGCGATAAGCTTGGATGTGGACCATTGGGTAGCGACATACAACGGAGGATTTGGGGTGGGGGAAGGGTTTTCCACCGCTGGGATAGATCGATTCTTTTAGGATAAAGTGCCAGGCTTTTGGACCAGTTGGCAGTAGGGCTCGACCAGCGGGTTGACTCGGGCGGGGGCACTAGATGTTAAACTCCTTCCCCCGACACCGCTCCACCAGAGTCTGTAGCCAGGGATCTGCCCCCACCGTCTGGTAAAAGTCCGTTACCGTCGCGCGTAGCCGTTCGCACTGGACCTGCTGGTAGTGCCACAAAAGGGCCTGGTACAGGACACTGCTGCGCAACTCTGGAAATTGTTTTGAGAACTTGCTAACCTTGCTTTCGTATTGGCCATCTCCGGTGTACAGGGAAATCAGGAGCTCAAAATAACGGAAGATTTTTCGCTGCTGGAGTGCCTCCGGCAAACCGGAAAAACGTTGGGCCGCCGCCAGGTAATCCCCCTCAGACAATAAGGTCGAAATGTCCTGGGTGGCCTCCAGCATGAGCAGGGACTCGGATTCGTTTTGGGCAATGCGGGTGACCTCAACGGCCCGGGTTGCCTCTACCAGACTCATCCCACGCGACAGAAATTGTCCATCGACGATTTTGAGTTGTTCCCCCTCCGATCGCAGTTCCAAAATCAGGTAATCAAACTGATCTTGCTCCGACCAGCGAAACAAGGTAAACCGGCGCCCCTGTTTTTGATAACTGCGTAGGAATTCAAAACTTCCGTAGTAGGCCGCCTGGTTCGCCAGTATTTGACTAAAAAGTTTTTGCGCCGCCAGGTACTCCCCGAGCTGCTGCAACTGGGACCGCGTGGTGGGATAATCCCGCAGGATCCGTCCGGTAAATATCCGGTAGTTGACCCGGGGATCGATTTCATCAAATTCTTCCGATTGGACCAGGCTGACCAAATCCCGGCCAAACCGATCCAGCCGTTCCGCAGGGATTTCGTCCTCCCCACAAGCTCCGGATAGGAGGAGGCAGAGTAGTCCCCAGAGATAGGGGCTGCGAAAAGTAGGGTGTGAGGGCAACATGGGTTAAATTAGCGTTGGTTGATTTTACCCCAAATCCAAAAGATACCCCCGCTACAAAGTAGGGTGAGGGCCAGGGCGAATCCGGCACTGGTGTAGGCACCGTAGAGGTAATAGCCCGTACAAAACAGGGCTCCGTAGACCGCAAAACAGCCCAGGAGCATGCCTAAAATCTCCAGGGGTAAGCGTCCGAGTGATTCCGTTTGCTCCCCGATTAAGCCTTCCGCCCGCGCCCGGTCCGCCACCCAGCGCCAACCCGTTTCCGCCGGGCGAATTTTCTGGAAAAAACGCAGCAACTGGCCCTCTTCCGTCGGGGGCGTCAGTAGGGTCACGAGGATCCACCCCACCGTGGTCAACCCCACTCCACTGAGCAATTTGCGGTGTCCCTGAATCGCCTCGACTCCCAGTTCGGGGTGGAT
>CALCCH010000064.1 GCA_937899855.1 uncultured Saprospirales bacterium
TCCACCCCCCCGTGCCCCAGGTATCGATATAGACGCGCAGTTCTACCTCCCCCTGTAGGAGCGAGGCGTAATCGGTGAGGTTGACGTTGTGAAAACAACCGATGCCGTAAGGCGTGATGTAGCGAATGATTTCTACCCACTCGCCATTGGGGGCCTTCACCTGGACGTTGGCCAGCCGGTCCCAGTCGTCACAACCTCCCGCTACATCGGGGCATTCCACCCAGAAGCTCCCCGAGAGGATGTCATAACTGCCCACAAACTGGGGCAATTCTACGGTCTGGACTTGGCTGCGGACGTTGATGGCAAAGTCGATCAAGACCTCATCGAGCGCCAGAATGCGCTGCCCATCATCGGCTTTGGTCACCCGGACCGTCCGCCGTTTTTCCACCGTTTTTCCGTTGGCCATCTCGGCCACAATGCGGATATCGTGGTCGCCGTAGTACTGCGGTAGCCACCAGTAAACGTAGGCTCCCCTTTCCAGGGTACCGGGAAAACGCTGGTTGTTGACCTCAAAGTAGACCTCCGTTACCCCCAGGGCATCGGCGTGTTCGATCTCGATGTCGGCGTAGAGCGGATAGCCCGTCAGGTTTTCCATTTCGAGGGGATAAACGTCGCTGAGGCGGCTGGTGAGCCGGGGCTCGTACAGGTCGGGATTGATGACTTGGAAAACCCGGAAATTTTCGGCGGGGGAGTAATTGTCATCTCCCGGGTGAAAGGCCCGGACCAGGATGGTCGTCTCCGATCCCCCCAGACTGATCTTACCAGCGTCGACGTTGGCGTCGCCGGCAAAAACTTCGTAGCTCACGGGCAATCCGGCGCTGCTACTTGCTCCGGGATCGAAGGGGCTGTCGGTACTCCAGCGCTTGGCGATGTGGGGAAATTCGATGAATTGTGCCTGTTTGCCTTCGCTGCCACAGGGGTTGTGGGCCACTTGTAGTTCGCCGATGACGAGTCGGTAGTCGACCGGGTCGGTGGCGGCGTTGGAGTGCGCGAGTAGGCGCAGGTAGCGCGCGTCGGTGGCTCCGAAGTTGATGTTTTTGGTGTCGTAATCGGACTCGCCGAGATAGGGGAGGCTCCCTTTTGCCACACTAAGCCAAGTGCTGCCATCGTCGCTGAGCAGCAGCTCAAAATCAAGGGGTCGGCCAATGGCCAAATCGGGGTGGGGGCTGAGCTGGACTTGGCTTACGGCGTAGGTTTGTCCCAGGTCCAGGCTGATCTGGTGGGGAAAAGGAGCCGTCCCCCGGGTCGCCCAGTAGCTGGACAGGTCGCCATCGACGACGTTGGTGGCGGGATTTTTAAAATCTTCACTATCCGTACTGAGTACCTGCAATACCCCCGGTGGTAAGGTGACCAGGTCACACTGGGCCATGGCAGTTTGGTGGAATAGGACGGAGAGCAATAGGTAAAAGAACCATCTAGGGCGCATGGTAGGTCAATTTTGTTTTGAAAAATGCTGGCGAAAGCCGATTGCCAGGTTGAGACGGGACACCTTCGCCCCGATTTTAGCTCATTAAGGTAAGCTAAAAATTTCCGAGCCACCGACCAAAAAGCCAGATTTTTGCATCTTTTGGTCGTCAAACAAGCTGTATTTACCCTAAAACCCGTTCTTATGTATCTACCACGCACGCTAATCTTGCTCCTCGGATTGTCTTTTTTCGCCTGCTCGGATAGGGCTTCCTTTTCGGAGCCCGGTCTGACTTGGGAAAGTAAAGTCAGCCCGGCGGAGGTCGATCGCACCCTGGCCAGTCGGTCCGAGTCTTTGGCCCAGTCCGCCTCCACCGCCCCCCGTAGCCCCACGATCCCCACCGAACGTCAAATCATCCACCGGGCTGACGTACGGGCCGAAGTCCTCGATCTCGCCCAAGCCACGGCTCAGATCAAGCGGGCCCTCCGTCGCCACCAAGCCTACCTGGCCCAGGAGGAATACACGAGCAGCCACCAGCTCCGGGAGCGCGACCTGACCATCCGCGTGCCGCGCGATCATTTTTTCTCCCTCCTCGATACCCTCGCTGCCGAAACCCACTACCTGCTCCACCAAAACGTTCGGGCGCAGGACGTCACCGAAGAATTCGTCGATCTCCAGACGCGGCTCAGGACCAAACGGGCGGCCCGCGATCGCTACATCGAGGTGTTGCGGACCCGGGCCAACACTGCCGAAGAGTTACTCCTGGCGGAGGATAAAATTCGCGTGATCCAGGAGGAGATCGAAGCCCAGGAGGGCCGTTTGCAGTACCTGCAAAACCAAGTGGCCCTCAGCACGATTCAGCTGCACCTGTTCGAAAAGCGAGCCGTAGCGAGTGGGGTGGGTACCCCACCCTTAGGTCGGCAGGTGCTCGACGCTATCGCCCGGGGCTGGTCCTCTTTGCGCTACACCTTGATCTTCGTAGTGGCGGGATGGCCCTATTGGCTGGTTTTGCTGCTGCTATTTTGGGGCTGGCGGCGCTGGCGACAGGCCTAAACGGGGCGGTACTCAAACATTGGATTGGGATTATTGAAAGAAAGGGGACGAAATTTAACTTTTTTCTCGTCTACCCGACGAATATTGCTATTTTGGAAGTCCAACTAACGCGCCATCTGGCCCATTGCCGGAGGCATTGAACAACCAAAATATGAAATTAAACAGTTACTCCTTTTCCCTCCTTCTGGGTTTCCTCATGCTGTGCTCCACTCAGGCGACCAGCCAAACCACCTTCCGCAACGGCAATCACTTGCTTCAGGACGGCAGGTATCGCAGTGGAATTGCGATTGCCGTTGCCGATATGAACGGCGATGGCTACGATGATTTGATCCACCTCAACGAGGGGACCAACCTCAATATCGAGTACCAACAGTCTGACGGCAGTACTTTTGTGAATCAGAACATTGGTAACGTCACCAAAAGAAACCAGTGGCCCATGAGCATTGGCGACGTCGACAATGATGGCTTCAACGATATCCTCCCCGGTGATAGCTACGAGGCAGTACGGATTTCGATGGCGGAGGATTTTGGCAGTACGTTTAGTACCTATGAATTACCCGGTCCTGACCTTTTTGCTCAGGGCTCCAACATGGTCGACATCAACAACGACGGTTGGCTCGACGTCTTCGTGTGTCACGACGATGCCGAGAGTAGAATTTGGCGCAACGACCAGAATGGTAACCTCCTGGAAGCGGACGAATGGATTGATATGCGTACTACCCCCCAATCCGATAATTCCGGCAACTACGGCAGCATCTGGACCGATTTTGACAACGATGGCGATCTGGACCTATACATCGCCAAATGTCGTCAGGGCGTATTCGATCCCAACAATCCGGTCCGCATCAATGCCCTTTTCGTCAACGATGGGCAGGGCAACTATACGGATCGTGCCGCCGAGTTTGGCCTTCGTATCGGTGCCCAATCCTGGACAGCTGATTTTCAGGACATCGACAACGACGGTGATCTCGACTGCTTTATCACCAACCACGACGTCAGCAGTCAAATTCTCCTCAACGATGG
The DNA here is from genome assembly GCA_937899855.1 of uncultured Saprospirales bacterium. Lineage (GTDB taxonomy): Bacteria > Bacteroidota > Bacteroidia > Chitinophagales > Saprospiraceae > CALLVY01. The sequence goes on from CALCCH010000064.1 coordinate 3,482, forward strand.
AACGGGACGGTACACCGACATTAGCCAAGAGGCTGGGGTTATCAGCATGGAAGAGCCCCTCCAAGGGGTCATGCGGGATTTCGACAACGACGGTTTCGTCGATATTTTGGTAGCGGGCGACGGGAGCTACTACTACCACAACAAAGGCGATCGGACTGTTACTGAGGTGGGGACTACCGATGCCTTCGATGCCAATATCATCCATACCTACGCCATTGGCGATCTCAACCACGACGGTTTTCTCGACGTGGTGGCCAGCTACGGCAGTGGATTCAATTCTCCTTCCTCTTTCACCGATGATGTCGTGTGGCTCAACGAAGGAAATGAAAACAACTACTTGGTCGTCAATCTGCTCGGAGACCAGAGCAACCGCAACGGCGTGGGTTCTCGGGTGGAAATTTACGGCGACTGGGGCATGCAAATTCGCGAAGTGCGCTCGGGCGAAAGCTACGGCATTCACACCACCTTTAGCCAGCATTTAGGCCTGGCAACCGCCACCAGCGTCGACTCCCTGGTGATCCGCTGGCCTTCGGGGACGGTGGATAAATTTACGGACCTAGCGGCCAATCAGTTTATTCAGGTCAATGAAAATGGTTGTATCTCTCCCAACTCCAGTCTGAGCCTGTCGGGCAGCACTACCTTTTGCCCCGGCGACAGCCTGATCATCACGGCCCCGGACAACCTGACCTACAATTGGTCCACCGGTGCGGAGAGCCAATCCATCGTCGTGTTTAATAGTGGGGTGTACAACGTCACGGTATCCGACGGCAGCTCCTGCGAGGGGGTTTCCGTCAGCGTACAGGTCTTGGTGGGAGTGGATGAAATACCCACCATTTCCACCCCCGCCGATACGATCAATTGCCCGGGTACGACGATCACCCTGACCTCTTCGGAGTCGAGCAGCTACCAGTGGTCCAACGGGGCGATGACCCAGAGTATCGAGGTGAGCGGGGCCGGTACCTACACCGTTGAGGTGCAGGGCAACTGCGGTCTGGTGAGCTCGGATGCCTTTGTGTTGGAGGAATACCTGACCAATCCGCCGATGGTACAAAACGATACGGTGATCTCGATGGGTAGTGGTACGCTGCGGGCTACGGGAGATACGATCCAGTGGTACGACAACGAGACAGTGGGCTATCTGCTGGCTTCGGGGCCCGTGTTTGTGACGCCCGAACTCGACCAAACCACCACCTACTGGGTGGAAGAATACGAGACCTTCCAGGAAGCCCCCGCCTTTGGTGGGAAAACGGAGATTGGCTCGGGGGGCTACACTTACGAAAATTTCCAGGGGCTGAGCCTTGAGCTGCGCGAGGAAGTCATCCTGCGTTCGGCACTGGTCCGTGCCGAGCAGGCCGGGATGCGTGAAATTGGCTTCTTTAACCGGGAAAACAACGAATTCTTGGGACGGGTCAATGTGAT
>CALCCH010000065.1 GCA_937899855.1 uncultured Saprospirales bacterium
GGCGTGTACCCCCGTATCGGTCCGCCCACCGCCCACCACCGCCACCTCCCGCCGCAATAGGGTCGCCAGCGATCCCTCGATGGCCGACTGTACCGACACCTGACCGGGTTGGTTTTGCCAGCCGACGTAGCCCCCCCCGTGGTAAGCCAATTCCACAAAATATCTCGTCATTGCCAATTGAATTGAAAGTGGTCGTAAAGCTACGGATTTCCACCGGGGAGCACAAGACCCACCGCCCCGAATGTACGGAGCCAACGGAGCCCTCCTCCCCTTTCAAAGCCCCCAACGGTTCAGCTGCCAATTTTTACGATTCAGCCCACTCAGCCAACGGTTAGCCACAAACTCCTTTCAGATATGCCCCAGCTTCCGCAAATTGTGACCGTATTTAATCAATTCCGTACACCACAATGAAAACAACCCACTGGTTCAACCTGCTTTTCCTCATCTGGGCCTCCGCCCTCGGCGCCCAGACCACACCTCTCCAACAGTACGTCGACTACGCCTTAGAGAGCAACATCAGCCTCCAACAAAGGGAGCTGTCCTACGAAAGGAGCCTGGCCGTCCTGCGCGAGGCCAAGGCCAATTTTCTCCCCCAACTCTCCCTCGAAGCACGCTACTCCGTAGCTCAGGGCGGACGAACCATCGACCTGCCCGTCGGTGATTTGCTCAATCCCGTCTACGAAAATATGAACGTCATCAACCAGTTCAACCGCGAGGCCATCCAGGGCTATCCCGAACTGCCGGCCTTCCCAACCATCGAGAATCAAAGCGAGAATTTCCTGCGGGTACGCGAGCACGAGACCAAATTGCGCGTGGTTTTTCCCATCTTCAATACCGCTATCATCAACAACCAAAAGATTCAGCAAAACCAGAGCGCCGCAGAGCGGGTCTCGGTGGAAGCTTACCGCAAAGAATTGGTCAAGGAGGTGAAGATGGCCTACTACAATTTCCAAAAAGCCAGTGAAGGACTGGCCCTCTATCAGGAAGTTTTGGCACTGGTAAAGGAAAACTTACGGACCACCAACAGCCTCTTCCGCAACCACCAAGTCACCAAGGACGCGGTGTACGGCGCCGAACGCGAAGTCCAATCGGTCGCCCAGCAATTGGCCCAAGCCGAGCAGGATGTCGCCATGGCCCAAGCCTACTTCAATTTCTTACTCAATCGCGATTACACCGAGCCCATCGAACTCATGCCACTGCCCGAGGCTTTTAGCCTCCCCACACTCGAAGGGGCCCAACAAGAGGCCTGGCAACAACGCGACGAACTGACCCAGTTTAACCACTACCTGGCCATCTCCGACAATCAGATCGACCTGTTTAAGGGCAATAACCTTCCCACCATCAACCTCGTCGGCGATTACGGCTTCCAGGGTGTAGACTATAGCTTTGGCCCCGACGACGACTTCCTGATGGGCTCGCTGGTCTTGAGCTGGCCCATTTTCAACCGTACCACCAAGGCCAAAGTACAGCAAGCCCAGATCGATAAGAGTCGAATCCAGAGTCAAAAATCGGAGGTGCGTCAGCAAATTGGCTTACAGGTAATCGAAACCTGGTACCAAGCTCGGACGGCGCTGCAACAAATGGACTTGAGCAATAGCGAGATCAAAAGTGCGCAGGGCGCGTACCAATTGGTGGAGAAAAAGTTTCGCCAGGGCCAAGCCAATCTCGTCGAATTGACCGACGCACGCACCCAGCTGACCAATGCCCAACGCCGCAAGATCATCGCCGAATTTGACATTCAAGTCAAGTTGGCGGAGCTAGAGTGGGTACTCGGTAAAGACCTTGCCCAATAACCTTTTTCAACGGATTAAAATCAGTATTAGCATCAAATCATCGTCATGAAAAAATTAGTTTATATCATCATCCCATTATTGATCATTGGCCTGGGGCTGAGCATCAACATCCTCCGTGCCGACGAAGAAAATACCAGCACCAAAGACCAACTCCCCCGGCAAGTAGACGTCGCCACCGCCCAGCAAATCGCTCACCGCGAGCAGATCTTTGCCGTCGGCCAACTGTCGTCGAGTGAGGAGGTCAAACTGAGTTTTAAAACCGGAGGAATCGTAGGGAAAATCCTGGTGAGCGAAGGACAAAAAGTCCGCAGGGGACAATTGCTGGCCGAGCTACAACTCGATGAAATCGAGGCGCAGGTGGAACAAAGCGTACTGGGCATTCAACAGTCCAAAATCACGATCGACAACGCCCGCCTGATGCTCAATAAAGCCGAGCGCGACTTCCGCAACGTCCAGGGGCTGTACGCCGATAGTGTGGCCACCCTCGATCAATTGGAAGACGCCAAGTTGCAGCTCAATAACGCCCGCAACCAACTGCAAGCCGCCGAGACCGGACTGAGCTTTAGCCAGCGTACGGCCGACATCGCCCAGTTCAATCGCGACCACTCCCGCATCGTCGCGCCCGCCAATGGGGCG
>CALCCH010000066.1 GCA_937899855.1 uncultured Saprospirales bacterium
AGAAAATACGCAGGCCTGGCCCGGATCCGGCCCGGTCGGAAAAGCAACACGATCTGGACGGGTGCGGGTTTTAAAAATCTGGTTCTCAGCTACGACCCCAGCAACGGTACCACCCAAAAATGGGTGTTCTACTCGGGGAGCCGTGGTTTAGACGGGTACCACTTCTTTGTCAAGGCCAGGGTGAATCGGATGCTGCCCAGCGGCATACCCATCGGAAGGCCCCAAGACTCGCGAATCATCGGCCGGAGCGTCAACTACAAGCCCTAGCTCACACCAGCCGGAATGGATGCGGAGTGGTTTTTTAAGCCTCCCAGCGGAACCGCAGCGCTTGCTCTCCGTTTAAGTTTACAAAGAACGCTTGAGATGAGCCCCCACCGTATCCCCCTTCGTTTGCTCCAATGCGCCACCGCGGCCGTCTTTCTGGGCCGGGCCTGGCAGCACTGGTTTTGGGATGCTCCCTTCCGCACCCTGCTCTGGGACGAAGCTTGGATGAAGGGGCTGGTCGAAAGCCTCAGTGCCTACCGCTGGTCGGAATACATTACCAGTCCGGCCGTCGACGCCACCATCCAAATGCTCATCCGCGCGCACGGCCCGTTTTACCTCGGTATCGCCCTCATCGCCATCGGGCTCCGGAGGCTGCCCCGTTGGAGTAGTTCCCTACTCCTGTGGGGGGCGTTGAGCCTTTTGATACTCGCCACTTTATACGCCAAAGAAAAGTTTTTTAGCCTCGGTCAATTCCTGGAGTACAGCCTACAATTTTTGGTCCCCGTTTTTCTCTACTGTCTTTACCGCCAAAGCCTTAGCCATCGTCAGCTCCTCATTTGGATGAAATGGGCCATTGTGGCCACCTTCGTTTGCCACGGCCTCTACGCCGTCAACTACTATCCCCGACCGGGTTACTTCGTGCAGATGACGATGGACATTACGGGTTTTGCGGAGGAGGGCGCCATTCGCTTTTTGCTCCTGGCGGGAGGATTGGATTTCTTACTGGCCGTTCTTCTTTTTCTACCCTGGCGTAGGGTGATTCGCGCGGCCCTGCTTTACGCGACCTTTTGGGGACTGGCCACGAGCCTGGCCCGGGTGTGGGCCCATTTTTACTGGGAGTTTCCCTGGGAAAGCCTGCACCAGTGGGCCTTCGAAAGCGTCTATCGCCTGCCCCACGCGCTGGTCCCGCTGGCGCTGTGGTACCTGCTGGGTGAAGCGGATGCGAAAGTGGCTACAGCGCCAAAATCTCGGCCATCCTAAGCAGCACTTGATTGAGGGGTTTGTGTTTGCTGATGGCATCCTCAAAGGACACAAAATTGATGCGTTCCTGATGCAAACCGACCATGACGTTGCGTTTGCCCTCCAGCAAGGCTTCCACCGCCGAATGCCCCAGCCGACTCGATAGGACGCGGTCCATACAGGTGGGCGAACCGCCGCGTTGTAGGTGGCCGATGATGGTCACCTTGGTATCGTAGTAGTCAAATTTTTCCTTCACCTTCTGAGCGATTTCCATCGCCCCTCCGTTTTTGTTGCCTTCCGCCACGATCACCAGACTGAACATCTTTTGCCGTTTGGCGCCGATCTTCAGTTGCTGGATCAAATTATCGATGGTGGTATCGGTTTCCGGGATCATGATATTGCTCGCCCCACTGCCGATACCGGTATTGAGTGCGATAAAGCCCGCGTGGCGCCCCATGACCTCCACAAAAAACAAGCGGTTGTGGCTGTCGGCGGTATCGCGGATTTTGTCGACGGCCTCGACGGCAGTATTGATGGCCGTGTCGAAGCCGATGGTGTAGTCGGTGCCGTACAGATCGTTGTCGATGGTGCCGGGGAGACCGATAAAGGGGATGTCGTATTCCTCGGAGAAGATGTGCGCCCCGGTGAAGGTGCCGTTGCCGCCGATGGCAATACAGGCATCGATATCGTGGGCAACGAGGGATTCGTAGGCCAGTTTGCGGCCTGCGGGGGTGCGGAAATCATCGCAGCGGGCGGTTTTGAGAATGGTGCCTCCACGGTGGATGATGTTTCCTACGTCCTTGGTCTCCAGGCGTTTGATGTCGCCCTCGATCATCCCTTGGTAGCCTCGGTAGATGCCAAAGATGTGTAAATCGTGAAAAGTACCGGTGCGGACGACCGCCCGTACGGCGGCGTTCATGCCGGGAGCGTCTCCTCCCGAGGTAAAGATGGCGATCCGTTTGATGTCCTTACTCATGTTATGTTTGATTCGCATGGCCAGTGCCTCTCCAT
>CALCCH010000067.1 GCA_937899855.1 uncultured Saprospirales bacterium
ATGATGAGGTCAGCTTGGAGGGGCAGGGAGGTGATGCGTTGGGGGGGCAGGGGAATGATTTTTTTACCTTTGATAGCGACCTTGACGTGACCGTAGTACGCGAATAGGCTATCCCGAAAGGCCACTTCGATCTGGGGGGCACTGGTATTCCCAGCGTATTGCTTGATCCAAAAGGACAGCTGGTAGCGCTGTCCCGCAACGAGGGGCCGACAGAGACGCCCCACCAGATTTTGTACGATAAACGCATCCCGATCCGAACGTTTAAACGGTTGGATTTTGGCGTAGACAAATCCGCTCCGGCTATCGCCACTTTGGGAATAAAAAGCACTGTTGGAAAAAGTGGAATCATTGAATGCGTTCCAGTTTTTGGATGAGACACAGGCGTGAAACTGGCTTCTAAACTGCCGTGAAAATACCGTATCCACTCGGCTCCACTCCACTGGAGCGCTGCTATTGGTACTGTTAAAGATAGAAACATCGATAAGCTCGAAATCCCCGTTTTTGACGAGGTTGGTTTGGGCCTGAGCCCCAAATATGGACAGCATTACACCGGCTACTGTCAACCAGCTTATTTTGAGCATAATAGCCAGGATTATATACTTTGGCTTCATGGACAAGCATTCTTTTAGGTCGATGATGAGAAAGGTAAAATATGCCAAAGATTACTTCTTTAAAACGACCTATCCAACAATTTATTTTCAAAATCACAATAGGATAAAGAGGGATAGCACCCAGATGCTACCCTCTTCTTTTACCAGTTTTCTGGAATAAGTCAATAACAACAGCATCCATCACCACAATTCACATCACCGCAATCATCGGTTCCGTGGATAGCAAAACAAGTCTCCGACGGGCCCTCGCAGTCGTAGCAAACGATGATCAAGCCGGATACCCCACTCCCATTGTTGGCGGAGCGGTAGTTGGCTCTAGCCACATCATCTTCCAGTACGGCTTTGACCTCAGTGGGGGTGAGTGGAACGCAGTTAAGCTCCTCTAAGCCCGACTCAGCGATCAACTCGCGAACCTCCAACTCGAAGACCGATAAGGTGGACTCCTTCGCTGGTTCCGTAGAAAGTTCATCCACTTGAAGTGGATTACAGGCACTCATCGCTAGAATGGTGAAAAACATTAGCCCGTTTAGTCTCTGGCCGGCGAGTATACGCACGAGTGTATTCACGTAGTGCTTCCATCCGATCGATGATTCGACCGAACTGACCACGTTGCATACGCACCATAATTTCGATAATAATCAGGTTGATGTTATTACCAGCTTTATCACGAGTAAAGGTAGGAATATCATTTAAAAACTTAGCAAGACTGAGTCGTTCCTCTCCATAGGATTCAATCTTACCAGCTTGAATAAGTATGTATAAATAGCCGTACAGTACCCGCCAATAGACCTCAGCATTCTTATGGGGCTTCTGATGTTGTCGGTGAGCTTTGTAGAGTATATAGGCCTCCTGATAATCTCCCGAGTGAAAGCAAATGACAATGCGTTTGATAAAAGCAGTGTGCCAATTGAAACTACCGATCGGTGCCAATTGGCAAGCGATACGGATAACAGATTTGGCCTCTTCCAACCACCCCAAGGCAGCCAGGGGCAATGCCTTGTTCTGGACAAAGGGAAAACGCAAAGATAGACTTGCTTATTTTGACAAATTATCTCACCAAAAATTTGCTTGACCATGAAGATTTTGCCCCTGCAATACACCACGGTGGTGTTGGACCAAAAACAGCTCAGTACGCTTAAAGGAGGAACGAATCAAAGCGATGCTAAAGACATTATCGTAATAACCGATGACGACGTTATCTAGGATAACAAGTTGACTTCACATCAAATAGCCATCTAGGGTGTGTCTGAAAAATGTTTTTGCTCGCAGCTTCAGCAGATTTTGGTTCTGCTCGACGCTCCTTTTTTCTGGCGTAGCCGTAGCTACGGCTGGAAAAAAAGCGATGAACGAGCGCTCCCTTCGGGGCGGGCACTGCCCGCAGCGAGTGAACCGTTTGGCGGACGGGTGGCCAAGTTCTAAAGATGCCAAAGATGCGCCGAAGGATAATTTTCAGACACACCCTAGTCCAAGGTAAGTAAAATAATTGTTTAGGAAAAGCATTTACCTTGCTTTCCCCTATTATTACTTCGCTGATTTTCAATGACATACGGTGACAACTGTTTTGTTATAAAGGGCATTAAACTCCTGATTGGCAAGTCCTTATACCACGAAACTTTTTCCCTGTCCCATTCCTAGTTCAACGGTAGACGAACCTCAATCCACCAATGCTTTAACAATTTTCCAAAGCCATTATGACCCTTTCCCTCTACTGGACAACTGCTCGCTGTAATCCAGCCGGGTCTATAAGCCCTCCCCCACTTTGCCCAGCACCCGACGATTCCAAGGGTCCACTTTTTGTAAATTAAAAGAACAATCCAACGAGGCATCCTTTTCATTTACCCACTCCAACAAAATTTGCTTTATGAAAAGAGTAGTACTCTTATTCAGCCTCTGGCTGCTGTGCCTCGCCCTATCCGCCCAGGATTCCTTGACCCGCCGGGACGTCTACGATTACAACATCGGTGACGAGTTCAACAATGGAACACCTACCAGGTGGGAGACGAACTCGACCTGAGCCACCAGCCCCCCGGCGTCTACCTGCTCCAAATCCACAGCGAAACGGGCCTGATCCATCGAAAGTAGATTAAAAACTAACCATCAATCCCCAAAAGCCGCCCGCACGGCCCCGTATGCCCGCTTCGGTCGACCGTAATAGTCGATGATGCTCCAACTCGGGCCCGGCCAACAATCATTGAGCTGCCACAATAGACTGCCCATGCAATGCCCCCCCGACCCACGGTGCGCTTCAATGGCCATCCGCATGGCCTCAGCTTGTACCCGCTGGCTTTTATCCACAAAATCGACAAAGTCAACGGGATCGGAATAGCGTTGTTGTATTTGGCGTAAAATCTCGCCATTGCCGATGTAACTCTTCTGCCGGTTTCGCATGACCTCCGAGTCCAAAGCGCGATCCTCCGCTAGGGCAAACCGCGCGATGGTGCTGGTGTCCGGATAGCTTTGCATGCCGTACTCCACCATAAACCGGCCCACGTTGTCCGCAAAAGCCTCAATGCTGTCCCGGCCGTGCCAGACCCCCCAGTAGTGCATGCTGGCGTGGTTAAAGTTTTCCGCCGTCCCCCAATTGCTGAGGGGCGAGGTGCGGGTGTAGGGCTGCTGCGCTCCCGCCTCCCCCAACCACCGCGGGATCTGACGCTTGAACAGGGCCTCGTAGCCCCGCCATAGCTGCGCCTGTACCGAGTCGGAATAGGCATACTTTTCCTGCCAGCCCCAATTGTGCCAGGCCACCTCGATTTCGTTGTTGCCACACCACAGCGCCACACTAGGGTGCTTGCTCAAGCGCTCCACCTGGTAACGCACCTCCCGCTCGACTTCCGCCGTAAAGGCCTCGTCGATGGGATACATCGTTCCGGCAAACATAAAGTCCTGCCAAACGAGCAGGCCCAGGGAATCGCACAGTTCGTAGAAAATGTCGTTTTCGTAAATACCACCGCCCCAGACGCGCAGCATGTTCATATTCGCCGCCTGCGCGGCTCCCAGCAAGCGGCGGTACTGCGCCGCTGATACCCGTGGCACAAAGACATCCTGTGGGATGTAATTCGCCCCCTTGGCAAAGAGGGGTTCGCCATTGACCACCAAGTAAAAGGAGGTACCAATGCTGTCCGCCTCGTGGACCAGTTCCACGGTCCGAATGCCAAAGCGGACCGGCTCATCCGCCAGCAGTTGCCCCGCCCGCTCCAAACGCAGGCGGCCGTCGTACAATTCAGCCGGGCCCCGACCGTTGGGCCACCACAGCCGGGGCTGCGCCACGCGGAAGGTATCCAGCAGAACTTGCCGCCCCGCACGAACGCGATGTGTGCTGCGGAGCCAATCGTCGAGTTGTACCGCTACCGTACCTTCGCTGTCACTGTCGACGATCGTTCGGAGTACCAGGCGCGCTTCGGTCGGATGGCAAGTCAGCGTTTGTACCGAATGGTCAACCAACCGCAGTCCATCGGAGGCCAGCAAGTAGATGTCCCGCCAAATGCCACTGCTCACCAGACGGGGCCCCCAATCCCAACCGAAATGGTAGGGTGCCTTGCGGCAAAAAGGGCCGTACTTCTGCTCGCCGGCCTCGTTGTCGGCGGGCAGAACGTAGCCCAGGGATTGTACCCTTTCGGCCTGGTGAGCGAAGGGGGAAGTGAAGTAGATGTCCAATTGGTTGTCGCCCACTTGGAGCTGAGGCCCCACCGCAAAGGTCCACTCCCGAAACATGTTTTGCGTTCGGCCCAGCTCCACTCCGTTGAGGACTACCCGGGCGTAGGTGTCCAGGCCTTCGCAGATCAGCTCAATGCGCTGCGCCCCTAGGTCACTTTCGCGGAGGGAAAAACGACGGCGGTAGTGCCAGTTCTTGTTTTCCAGGTATTGGAGGGCGAGTTCGTTGTTGCGGTAGTAGGGATCGGAGATGGCGCCATTGGCCAGCAGGTCGGTATGGGCGGTGCCGGGTACGGTGGCAGCGTAACTTGCTTGGGTCTCGGGATCGATGAGTTCCCAAGTGCCGTTGAGGTCAATGCGTTGAGGCAGGGCCCGGGTGGGGGCGGGATCGGAACAGGCCAGGGTACCGAGGAGGAGCCCCAACAGTAGGGTCCAAAAACTAGAAGTCATCTCAAAATGTTTTTGTTGGCGAGGGAGCGGTATTTTGCGTTCCAACAAGGCACCAAAACGGAGCATAGCCTTAGCTACGTGACGCTTTTGGTAACGAAGTAGGGGCGGAAAAGGCCCTTCCGTAGCTCGAAGGATATTTTTGAGATGGCTTCTACGTACGTACTTCATGTAAAATATCGATGGTGTACTGATCGTCGAAAACGGCGCGGTGACCAAATTCAAAATCGCGGTTCAATTGGTCGCTGACGTAATCGTGGCTGGTAAAATGGATGTGGGGCACCCCCGCCTCCATAAACTGGTGGACATTGCCACTGTTGATGCCACAGCCCGCCAGGATGTTGATCCGGTCGCCGTAGTGCCGCATAAAGGTTTGAATCGTGGGCAAACCTTCCGGCGCCGTAAGTTTCGTCCCGGAGGTCAGCACGTTTTCAATTCCCCAATCGGCAATCTTGCCGACGGCCTCCATAGGATTTTGACAAACGTCAATGGCCCGGTGAAAGGTCATCCGCAAACCCAGCGCGTGGCAATGCGCCGCCATCCGCCGCGTCTTGTCTTCATCCAAACTCAAGTCGGGCCGCAAAAAACCAAAAACCACGCCCCGCACGCCCACCTGCGCACACAGCTCCGCATCGTACAACATGTGCTGGAACTCCGCCTCCGAGTAGTCAAAATGCCCCGCCCGACAGCGCAGCATCACGTGAATGGGAATGCGCAAGCGTTCGTAACAAGAGCGAATCATACCGTAGCTTGGCGTCGTCCCTCCCTCGGTCAGATTGGCGCAAAGCTCAATGCGATCGGCGCCGTGTGTCTCCGCCCGGAGCGCGTGGTCCAGGGCTTCTACCGCTACTTCTACCAAATAACTATGTTTCATTTTGATAACCTTTAAGTCCGTAAAAAACCAAATACAAATACCCCAGCAGGGGCACTACAAAACAGTACTTTAGACCGATGGCCGGAATGTCCGCCACCACGCCCTGTAAAAGGGGCAATAGGGCACCGCCCACAATCATCATCACCAAGAAGGACGAGCCGTAACTCGTGTATTCCCCCAACTTGTCAATGGCCAAGGTGAAGATATTGGACCACATAATGGAGTTGAACAAGCCAATCCCAATGATCGACCAGATGGCTACCGTCCCCCCCGTCGACATCGTCGTCAGCAGCAGCAACACGTTGATTCCCGCAAATAGGGCCAACTGCTGGTTGGAGACCGACCTGCCCAAATAAAAAGCCAGAAAATTGAATACCAACATCAGGTCAAAACCCAAAGCACTACTCGGATCGACCCCATTGGTCCACAAAAAGAGTTTGACCACCCCGATGGCGACCAGGGGAATGGCGATCATCTGGGGCAGCGACTTGTTGCCGCTCAGGGAAATGGCTCCCAAAAAACGACCGACCATAGCGCCTCCCCAGTAGTAGGCGACATAACTGCCCGCCGTCTTCGTATCCAAGCCGATACTGGGGTCGCCCCGGAAGTATTCCACCAAAAAACTGCCCACGGAAATCTCCGCCCCCACGTAGAAAAAAATCGCAACGGCTCCCATCATCAGATGGGGATAGTCACCCAAGCGAAAACTCAACCGGTCTACCTCTTCCTCCCGATGAATCTCCGGTAGGGAAATGAAGGTAAAAATGCCCGCGCACAAGAACAGCGTCAGGGCAATCACCACGTAGGGCATTCGAATCGTACTGATGTCCACCTCCTGGGTATTTTGCAAGATCAACCACGCTCCAATCAATGGCGCAATGGTATGCCCCAGCGAGTTGAAGCCCTGAGCCAGGTTGAGCCGACTGGCCGCCGTCTCGGGCTCGCCCAATACCGCCACGTAGGGATTGGCCGCCACCTGTAGGATGGTGATGCCACTGGCCAGGAAAAAAAGCGCCACCAAAAAGATGGCGTACACCTGAATGTAGGTAGCCGGAATAAAAAGCAGACAAGCTCCCCCCATCAGGGCCAAGCCCGTGACGATCCCGTACTTGTAACCAATCCGCCGGATCAAAATGCCGGCGGGAACACTCATCACAAAGTAGGCGAGGAAGAAAAAAAACTGGATCAGCTGCGCCTGCCAATTTTTGAGGGTAAAGGCCGATTTCAAATGCGGAACGAGGATGTCATTCATCGAGGTGAGAAAACCCCACATAAAAAATAAGAGGATGAGAATGTAAATCGCTCCGCCGTAATGGTTTCGTTTTTCCATGAGTTGGTTTATTCAATGCTAATTTCGTCCACAAACAACCAAGCCCGGTAGCCTTCTCCCTGACGACCCTCCGGGATCTCGCCGTAGTTTTTGGCTACCACCCGCAAATGGGTCGCCTCCACCGCTTCCAAAGCTACCTCGACCTCCTCCACCTTCGCCCGCCGCTGCCAATCGCTACGCCGCGCCAGCGACCGAAACGTCTGCCCATCGGTAGAAGCCAACAGCTCCACCTCCCGCGGCAAGTAAATCCACTGCCCCTCCCCGTCAAAGAAGCGCAGGCCCACCCGCCGCAATACGCGGGGCTCCGCAAAACGAATCGTCGCCTCCAAATCCTCCCCGGAGAACCCCAGCCACTCGCGGTCGCCGTACTTTTCGTCCGAACCCTTGATGCCGTTGAGCAAGCCACTGCCCCCCCGCCCCGGATAACGCCGGTCCGGCGGCTGGGCCAATTCGATCGTCGCGCCCAGTCCCAGATGGGGCTCGTAGTGAACCCGCGTAGCACGGCCCACCCGACCCGCCTCGTCCACGGCGCGGAAAGCGTAAATCCCCGGCTCGTTCAGGACGGCACTCGTCCCCTCCACTGCCGTCCAAGTATCGTCCCCCGGCCCCTGCTGCTCCACCCGGGCGGCAACGCTGGCCCGGAGATCGGTCACGCGGAGGGGAACGGCATTCCCCCCGGCGAGGTCAAAACGGAGGTCGAGCAAGCGTTGGGCGACGTTGACCGACTGCCCCTCCCAGTAGTCGAGGTGGGTTTGTAATCGCTGGGCAAAATCGGCAAAACGACGCTGCGTACTGTCGCGGTAAAGGACTTCGGACAGGGCCGCCATCCGGGCCAGGGCCATGTATTCCACCTTGGCAAAATCGGGGAGGTATTCGGTCCAAACGTTGCCCTGAGCGCCCCAAATGTAGCGGTGTTTTTCCACCGGCAATTCGGCGGGAATGGGCTCAAAAGCGTAGACCTTCTCCAGGGGCGTCAGCCCCCCGATGGCCAGGGGCTCCTCGGGGTGATCCGATTGGTAATAATCAAAATAGCAATGCGAGGTGGGCGTCATCACCACCTGGTGATCGGCCAGCGCCGCGGCGATTCCGCCTTCCGTTCCGCGCCAGGACATCACGCTGGCCTTGGGCGCCAAGCCCCCTTCCAAAATTTCGTCCCAGCCAATGATCTGCCGCCCCTTTTCGTTTAGGTAGCGCTCCACCCGACGGATAAAATAACTTTGCAAGCCCGCCTCATCCACCAAGCCCTCCCGCTCGATCAAGTCCTGACAAAAAGCACTTTCGCGCCAGGCCCCCTTGGGCGCTTCATCGCCTCCGATGTGGATATAGCGGCTGGGAAAAAGCGCCGTCACTTCATCAAAAACGCCATCCAAAAACTGAAAGGTCTTTTCGGTCGGACAATAGATGTCGTCAAAGATGCCCCACTTGGTGGCCACGGCGTAGCTCCGGGTTGGGTCGCAGGACAGCTCCGGGTAGGCGCTGATGGCGGCCAGACTGTGCCCCGGCAATTCGATTTCGGGGATCACCTCAATTCCTTTCGCCGCAGCGTAGGCCACGATCTCGCGGACCTCCGCCTGGGTGTAGTAGCCGCCGTAGCGCTGGCCATCAAAGCGCTGCGGCGTATCGTTGTAATGCCCGACCAGGGTCTCCTCGCGGTAAGCCGCCACCGTTTGCAGCTTGGGATAGCGCTTGATCTCAATCCGCCAGCCCTGGTCTTCGGTGAGGTGCCAGTGGAATTTGTTGTAACCGTAAAAGAAGAGAAAGTCGAGGTATTTGAAGAGGGCTTCCTTCGGAAAAAAATGCCGCGCCACGTCGAGGTGCATGCCGCGGTACACAAAGCGGGGCCGGTAGTGGTAAGCTCCCACCGGCAGGCGGCCAGCGTTGAGCACCCCCAGTAGGGAAAGTAGGGACAGCCCGCGGTACAGATGCCTACTGTCGCGCAGCAATAGCTCGATGCCCCGGTCTTGCACGTTCAAGGTACTCCGTACCAAACCCGTATCCAACACCACCCGAACATTGGTCGCTGCGCCCAACACGAGCGACGGCCCACCAAAGGCGTAGTCGCGTAAAGCCGCCCAGATTTCGCGCTGCAATAAGGCAGTCGTATCGAGTTGGAGACTTTTCAAACCGGCCCAGGCACCCGTGGTATCGCTTTGTTCCGTCGCTGGAATGACCGCGTAGTTGGGGCTTTCGCCTACTCCCGACTCGGATGCCGACCGACAGGCTACCAGCAGTAGCGCCAAGGGTATACTCTTCCAGTACCAATTGATTTGCATCACCGTAAATGAATTAAAAAATGCTAATCTCATCCGCAAAGACCCAAGCCTTACCCTCGTGAAGGGCTCCCTTGTGCCAGCGCGGACAGTCGATCAAGCTCTTGGCTTTCACCTTGACGTAGCGGGCCCGGGTACCCGAAAGCGCCAGCTCATAATTTTCTAAAAATACGCCCTTTTCCCGCGGCGACACCCGCCCCTTTACCTGACCCAGCGGACGGAAATTGACCCCGTCCTCCGAGCCGTAATACTCCACCGAGGAGGGAAAAAAGATCCAGCTGTTCTCATCCTGCAAAAAGCCACAACTGATTTTTTGCAGCTTCCGCGAAGTACTTAGGTCCACCACGCATTCGAGGTCCTTGCCCTGAAAGCCCTGCCAGCCGCCGGAGCGAAAATCATCTCCTCCCCGCAAACCGTCGATGAGCGCATCGGCAGCCCCCCCGCTGTAAATCGCAGCGTAGTCGCTCTGCAGTTCGATCGACCGCGTGGCGTCGCGCCGGATCAGATCGGTACACACCCGGGGCGATACCCCCCCATCTCCTTGCGCGTAGGTACAAAGCATCGTACTCTCCTCCAGGATAATGACCTGCCCCGCGTAGGGCGCGTAGTCGCCCCCGTTGAGGCTGTAGTAGATCACCGCACCCGCCTCCGTCGAAGCCAGCTCGATGTGGTTCTGCTCCGTAAAGCTCAACTGCCCCTTGGCCAGGTAAGGCACCGGCACAAAGTCGCGATGCTCCACCGCCGAAGGGGGCGCCGTCTCCGGAGTACTGCCCCAGTCCAAATTGGGCTGCGGGCCCATTTCAAAATGCCATTCGCCCCCGGCCATAATGGTCTCCTGCGTCAGATAGCTCCGTTCGTAGGGCTCCCCGTTGAGGGTCACGGCCTGGATGTAGGGATGCTCCGGTCGGTTGTTGGACGTACGGATTTTAAACTGCCGGCCATTCTCCAAATTGATGGTCGCCGACCGCACCACCGGACTGCCGATGACGTAGTAATCCGAGCCGGGCAGCACGGGATAAAAGCCCAGGGCACTCAGAACGTACCAAGCGCTCATCTGGCCACAGTCTTCGTTGCCCGCAATGCCATCCGGGGCCGCCTGGTACTGCGTCGCCAAAATTTCTCGGACCCGAGCTTGAGTCTTCCAAGGTTGGTGGACGTAGTTGTAGAGGTAAGCGATGTGGTGACTGGGTTCGTTGCCGTGGGCGTACTGACCGATCAGGCCAGTGATGTCGGCCTGGTCGCGACCGGAGGTCAGACTCGTAGCGGCGAAGAGGGAGTCTAGGGCAGCTTCTAAGCCAGCGGGGCCACCGTGGAGGGCGACGAAGCCTTCCAAGTCGTGGACAGCGGAAAAGCCGTAGTGCCAGGCATTGGCTTCGGTATAGTTGTTGTTGACCTCGAAGGGGTCAAAGGGGCTTTGCCAAAAGTTGTAGCGGCGGGGCCGAAAGAAACGCGTCTCGGGATCGAAGAGATTGCGGTAGGAAAGGCTCCGTTGGTAAAATTCCTCCGCAGTGGCCCGCTCCCCCATGGCCATCGCCAGTTGGGCAATGCACCAATCGTCGTAGGCGTACTCCAGGGTCTTCGACACCGACTCGGCTTCTCCTTCCACCGATATAAAACCCCGTTCCTGATACTCGTCCAAGCCCAGGTGGCTTTGCTTGGCACTGTGTTGCACCGCCTCCAGCGCCAGCTTGGTATCGTAGTCGCGGATGCCCTTGACGTAAGCATCGGCGATGACCGATACCCCGTGGTAACCGATCATACAACCCGTATAGCAGGCCGACAGGTCCCAGATTGGCAAGATGCCACCTTCTTCGTATTTGTGGAGCATGGTACGGATAAATGCTACCGTTCGCTTTTGGTCGATGAGGGTGTAAAGGGGGTGGGCCGCGCGGTAGGTGTCCCAGAGCGAAAAGACGGTGTAGTGGGCGTGGCTGCTGTCGCGGTGGTTTTGCTGTTCCATCCCCCGGTAGCGACCGTCGACGTCGCTGTACAGGTTGGGGGCCAGCATGCCGTGGTAAAGGGCAGAGTAAAAGATGACTTGCTCCGTCTCGCTGCCACACTGGGCTTCGATTTTTCGCAGCTCCGTTCGCCAGGCCGTCTCCACCGCCGAACGAACGACTCCCAGATCACGGCCCGCCAGCTCGGCTTCGAAGTTGGCGCGCGCCCCGTCCAGATCAACGGGCGAGAGGGCCACCCGGACCGTCAATTCCCGGGTGCCGGGCGCAAAGCGGAACAGGCCCTTGGCGGCATTTTCTTTCCCCGCCATACGCTGCACTTGGACCTCCTCCACGGCCTCCGAAAATTCGATGACAAAAAAGACGCGCTGATCCGTCGCCCAAGCATTCGAATGGCGGTAGCCTTCAATGCGCCGATCACCGACGCGGGTAAAATCGCAGGCCAGTACCTCATCCCGATGTTCGAGGTCGAGCACTACGGCGGGCGATTGCGGATCCTCAAAACGGTAGTGGTGGAGGCCACCCCGGGGCGTGGTACTGTGTTGGACTTGTACCCGGGGCCGCTCCAAATAGACTTCGTAGTAACCGGGGCTAGCGGCCTCGCGCGCGTGCTGGAAAGGACTCTGGAAAACCGCATAATCCAAATCGCCTTCGCCCAGCTCCACTCCATTGTTGACCGGCATGAGCAACACATCTCCGTAGTCGGAAACACCCGTACCACTGAGGTGGGTGTGGCTAAAGCCGTAGATGATGCTATCCGAATAATGATAGCCCGAACAGCCGTCCCAACCCCTCAGCCGCGTATCCGGCGACAGTTGGACCATGCCGAAGGGATAGTTCGCTCCGGGATAGGTATGTCCGTGCCCCCCCGTTCCGATAAAGGGATCGACGTAGGCCAGGGGATCGCTTCCCGGGGTAAACGCAGGCGTGGGCCGTTGGCAAGAGGTATTCAGTAGTAGCACCAGTACCGAAGCGGTAGTGGTCCAAACGATCAATGGTAAAAAGGACTTGTTCAAAGTATTGCAGTTTGTTTTTCGGCTCCCCTACTCCATCCACCACACTTTTATATTGGTCTCGTCGCCTCCCATCCGGGCGACCTGCGCCGACCAGTTTTCAAAGTTAAAGGAGGTTTCGGAAACGGGATATTTAAACCGGAAAAAATTATTGCTGGGCTTTTCGCGGGGCAGCAAATCCGTTTGGCGCAGCAGCGAAAAAGCCTCCCAGGGCTGGCGGAAGTAGTCGACCCAGCGTTGGGTATAGATCTTTCTCAAATTGTCGACCTCGGGCGCACCAAAGACGAATTGGTAGCGCGGGTGGCCGGTGACGTCAAAGGGCTGGATCGCCCCGATGGCATTGTCTTGGTTTTCCCAAATCGCCGAATTGGATACGAGGGCTTTCCAAAAATTGATCGAGATCAGCATGCCCTCCCGGTAGCGGAAGGAGGCAATCGACTCGTCCTTGGCCGTACCGATGCCCCGGAGGAAAACCTCGGCGAGGAGAAACTTGACTTCGGCGGCGCTGAAGAGTACCTCGGGAATGTCCTGCTCGTCGCGTACCAGATAAAAGTTGAAGGACGAGTAGATGTTTTCCTCCCCCTTGTTGTCGTAGACGTTGTCGCGGCCGTCCTTGTTGTAGGGCGCACCACCGGACTGCGGCGTCCCGGCGGGAGCAACTTGGGGGAAGGGCACCCATTCCTCGGCGGTGTTGGTTTCGAAAAAGATGGGGGCCCGGGGGTCGAGAATGGTGCCGTCCTCGGTCAGGAAATTCCACAGGGTCGTTCCCATCCGCAGGCGGTTGTGCTCGCGGAAGGACCAGTTGACGCCCAGGTCGGACCAGCCCTGTTCGGCGGGCAGCATTTGAATGTCCTCGCCCTCCCCGAGGAAAGGCGCTCCGTCGACGATCAGCTGCCCGATCTCGCTTTCGACCAGGCTGGTTTCGAGTTCGTAAATCCGCAGCAAATAACGTAGCCGCATCGAATTGGCAAATTTGACCCAGCGCCCCCGGTCGTCTCCCAAGAGCGCGTCGAAGTTGCCCAGGTCGAGGTAGGGATTGCCCGCCTCGGTATTGCTCGGGGCAGTGGCGAGCAGCTCGCTGGCCGTACGGAGATCGTTGAGCAGCCCCAGGTAAATCTCGCGATCGTCGTCGTAGACGGGCCGGACGACGGCCGTCTCGGCGTAGGCTTGGGCGGCTTCGGAGTAGGGAATATCGCCAAAGAAGTCGAGCATCTGGAAGGTCTTGTAGGCCATCAGAATATCCACCTGTGCCTCGACCAGATCGGTGGCCTCGGGATCGGCGGCGGCCAGTTCGTTGAGGACGATTTTGAGCTCCCGCGCGTTCTTGAGCGCACCGTAATAATTCGACCAGATTTCCTCTACCCCCGCATCGATATTGCCAAAGGTACTGGCGGTGACGGCACCGAGTTCGGTCAGGTCGTAGAGCATTTCGTTGTGCAAAAACAATTGGCGGTTCCAGCCCAGTCGGAGGGAATTGACCAACTCGTTGAAGATGGCCTCGTAGTAGACCTCGGTGGGTTCCAGGGGATTGCGGTTCACCTCCTCAAAGCCCCGGTCGCAAGCGGGGAGTCCGAGGAGGAGGAGGAAGGCGGCGAAGAGTAGTCCTTTTTTCATCACTAAAATTTTGCGGCCAGTCTAAAACTAATCGAACGCATACTGGGGAAGGAGGCCCATTCCAGCCCCTGGGCATTGCCCGCCCCTCCCGCTCCTTCGGGGTTGATGTTGTCGGGCAAAGCGCTGTAAAAGTAAAACAGGTCGCGCCCCACCAAGCTCAGGTTGAGGTTTTGGAGGATGCGCAACTTGCTGGTGATTTTGCTGGGAAAATCGTAATTGATGGAAAATTCACGCATCTTGACCCAGGTGTTTTCGAGGATGCCCGGTGTGGTCAGGATCTTCCCCCACCCGCCCGCATTGGGCAGGTACTTGTGGTAGTAGTGTACCACCTTATCGTTGGGCGTACCGTCGGCGTACACGCCCGGGAGAATGACGCCCACGTTGCGGGTCACGCCGTCCGGGTCGGTATAGGGCAGGCCATTGCCCTCCCGCTCGGCCAGGGTCTCGGGACTCTGCCCCGTTTGCAGGCCGATGACGTAGGAGCCTGCGTAAATCTCGCCACCGATCCGGGTATCGACCAGGGCGCTGAAGGTAAAGTTTTTGTAGCGGCCCTGAAGCGTAAAGCCCCCAATTAGGCGGGGGGCCGAGTTGCCCACGGGCACGAGGTTGTCGGTGATTTGATAGTGCGTTCCCGCCTCGTTGAGGATCGGCTGGCCGGTGCCTTCGTGGCGGACGTAGTCGTAGCCGTAGATCGTGCCGTAGGCCTGTCCCTCCTGGACCATGATCTTGGGACCAAAGTCGCCCCAGATGTCGCCGATTTCGAGAATTTGCGCGCCATCGCCAAGACTAACGACGGTGTTTTGGTTGCTGCTAAAGTTGAGCCCCGCCTTGAGGTAGCCGTTGGGCTTACTCAGCACATTGTAATTGATCGCGCATTCGAAGCCCCGATTTTCCAGTACGCCATTGTTGAGCTGTACGGCCGAAACGCCGGAGGAAGTCGGTACGGGTGATTCCAGAATCTGGTCATAGGATTCGATCTGGTAGTAGGTAAAATCGACGTTGATCTTGCTGTCGAACAAACCGATGGTCAGGCCCGCCTCGTAGGAATCGGCCTGCTGGGGGCGCAGCTCGGAAGGCGGACGGGTATTGGGGAGGCTCGCCGTTTGGTTGCCGTTGAAGGTGTTGATGTTGTAGACAAAATCCAGTTGGTAGGGGTCGGTATCGTTGGCGGTTTTGGCGTAGGCCAGCCGCAGCTTGAGGAAGTCGACGGGAAGACGCTCGAGGTTGAGGTGTTCGGAAAGGACGTAGCTCAGAGAGGCCGAAGGATAGAAGTAAGAGTTGTTGTCGACGGGCAGGGCGGAGGACCAGTCGTTGCGGCCGGACAGTTCGAGGAAGATCGTATTGTCGTAGGAAAGGTTGAGAAAGGAGAAGACCGAGTTGATCTTTTTCTCAAAGCGAATTTCTTGGGCTACCGGAATGCGGTTGAGGTCCTGCCCGCTGTAATTGCTAAAGGCAAACAACCAGGGATTGACCCACTGATCGGTACTCGCGTTGAGTCCGTACTGCTCGCGATGCCAACGCGCGCCCCCCAGGGACAGGCTGACGTCGAAGAGATCAAAGGCATTGCGCTTGGTCGCCGTGATGAGCGCCTCACTGTTGTGGACGATGTTTTGATCCAACTCGCGGGCGTACCGCGCTTCGTTGATGCCGAACAGATCGACGGGATTGTTGCGGGTTTCAAATTCGTTGGTGGTGTAGTCGATTCCGGTGCGCGCGGTCGCCACCAACCAATCGGTCACCTGATAATTGAGCCCCACCGATCCGATAAACTTGTTGCGGTCCAGGTAGGTGTTTTGGTTAAAGGTATTCCACCACAGGTGTTGGGGGGTAAATTGGAAGGGATAATTGCCATCGTAGTTGTAGCGGGTCCCGTCGGGGTTGATGTTGAGCGCTCGCTCCAAACCCTTGTACGAACGCGGCCAGCTGTACAAGATGCCCTTGCCAAAGGAAGCGTTGTTGTCGTCGCCCAGGGAGGGGCTGTTCTTGCGGCTAAACTTGATGTAGGAAATCGACAGCTCCGCCCCCACCCGATCGCTGATCTTGAGTTGCGAGCCGATGTTGGCGGTGTATTGCTCAAAGTTGGAATTGGGGACGACGGCCTCGTGGTCCTGGTAGGTCAGGGAGGTGCGAATCGAGCCAAACTCTCCGCCCTTGGACAGGGCGATGTTGTGGGTGTTGGTCGTGCCGTTTTGGAAAAACTGCTGGAGGTTGTCGGGCTGGGGGCTGTAGTCGCGCAGCTCGCCATCCCACCAGCGCACCATCTGCCCGCGCATTTCTGGCGCGCGGGAAACCCGCGGGGAATAAAAGCCAAACTGCGCGGTGGGCGGGCGACCGAAGGGGCCATTGTTACTGTGTACGTCACGGGGATAAACCAATTCGCCATCGGCATTGGTTTCGAAGGCCGGTTCGCTCAACGAGATGGGACCACCCGCTCCGTACTTATTCTGCACCTTGCGGTAGCGAAAGGGGGTAATGACCTTGGTGGTAAAAATGTACTCCACGCCCAAGCCCTTGGTCACCGCTCCCTTCTTGGTGGTGATGAGCACCACCCCATTGGCCCCCCGCATGCCGTATTTTGCGGAAGCGGTGGGGCCTTTGAGAATGCTTACGTCTTGAATGTCTTCGGCGTTGATATTGTTGATCGCCGAGCCCCAGTCCACCCCCCGGCCAATGTCCGTCAGGCCCGGTGGGTTTTCAATCGGGACCCCATCGACGATAATCAGCGGTTGGTTGTTGCCCGTGAGGTTGTTATTGCCCCGGATCACGATCCGCGTCGTTCCGCCATCTACGCCATTGGGACTGACCACCTGTACGCCCGCCGACCGCCCACTCAGGGCGTTGATGACGTTGGGGGCATTGGACAGGGCCAGTTGCTCACCCGAAACATTGTCGGTAGAATAGCCCAGTTCCCGCTTCTGGCGTTTGATGCCCAGCCCGGTGACGACCACGTCGCCCAGCTGGACCGCATCACTTTCCAAATACAACTCGATGGGCAGCTGCCCCGCTACCGTCATTTCCAGATCCAGGTAACCCACGTAGCTGACCCGGATCCGGGCGGGGAGCTCGGCCACCCGCAGGCTAAATTCTCCATCCAGCCCGGTCGTCGTCCCCGCTTCGGAATCGAGATCGAGTACGGTCGCCCCAAACAGGGCCTCCGCCGTATTTTTATCCTTGATCGTACCCTGGATCTCCACTTGCGCACTGGTTAGCGTCGCAACGAGCAACAGGGCTAGCCCCACTAATAGGCCTCGCAATTGTAAACGTGCCATCCGGTTTCGATTTTTGAAAAATCAGACGGGTAAACTGTGACCTTTACCCGTCCTCAACTCACAATGAAAGATTCATAAACGAAATCTTTGTTCTTGGAAAGTCCCATTCCCATTTTGCCAATCGCCATGGGAATCCGAGCCTTCCAAAAACAAAGGACCTATTTGGTAACGATGATTTTTCCCGCTCGTACCTCGCCCTCTACCGGGTGAATGACCTGGTACCAGTAGGCACCGCTGCTCGTCAATTCAAGACGGTCGCTCCGGTCGTTCAATTCCAACTGGTGGTAGAGCGCTCCGTCACTGCCGTACACCTGAATCAAACTGCCTTCCCAGAAAGCATCGTATTCCAGGGAGACGGCCCCGTTGGTGGGGTTGGGGAAAAGGTCCAATCGGTACTCGGCAAAACGTTCCTCGACGCTGGTCGAGATTTGGGTCTTGGCGTCGTTGTCGCCCGGGGTGTTGTCCATGTCGTCGCGCACTTCCACCAGTAAGGTATTGGTTCGGGGCAGGCTAATCATAGCGTTCAGATCGATCAACTGCTCCACGGTGCTGCCCGCCGCGATGTTGTCCATGATGGTGACGGTTTCGAGGAGTTGGTTTTCGTAGAAGACGTTGATCGTATAGTTCTCCAGGTCCGATTGCCCATTATTGGTGATATCAACGGTGAGGTTTTCGAGAACATCGCCGTTGAAAGCGGGTTCGACGTTGCTGGCCGATAGGTTGTTGAAGGCTGCGTAGGGGCTGCTGGAGTTTTCGATAAAGTAGGAAAAGATGCGGTAGTAGGGCTCGGTATGGCCATTATTGTTGTAGCCGGTATTGAGCAGGTTGGTGTAGTCCTGCAGGACGTAATCGAGGCTGACCGTGGCACCGGGGTCGGCAGCGCCAGTCGTGTTCATGTAAAAGGGCGTGACCGATTCGCCGGGGCACCAGCCCGCGCGGGGGAATTGCCAGTTGCCGGATTGGTTGGCGCAGGGGTTGTTCGGACAATCGCTCTTCCACAGCCGGTGATCGGCAATGGCCGTTCCGTCGACGTGGAGGCGGTGGGTGACGTCGTAAAACTCCGCCGCATTACTGGTATTGCCTTGGCCGTGGCCGGTAATCGTCATCCGTACGTAGTGGATGTCGGTATTGTCCTGGACGGAAATTTCGAAGGGTTCCAAATCGTAGCTGATTCCGGGATCGCCGTACACCTGGTAACCTTTTTCCCACAGCCGCGACAGGCTGTAATAAGTATCCTCATCCGCATCGTCGATGAGGTCGATCGACATGTCGACCAACCAACCCTGCGTGGTAAAGACGGTGATGTTGGACAAAAACTCTACCTCTCCCCCCAGTACACTCTTGAAGTCGGTCACGTCGATGGTCCAACCGCCACAAGCATTCCCGTAGGGCGTAATGTAGCGGGCCAGCTCGTAGGTCCCACTGGCCGTCACGA
>CALCCH010000068.1 GCA_937899855.1 uncultured Saprospirales bacterium
CCCTTCGTTTGGTCTCCCCCACGCGCCAACCAGGACCACTCCCCCTCCGTCGGCAAACGCCCGCCCACGTATTGGCAGTACGCCTCCGCATCCCGCCAGGATACCTGCCGCATCGGCTTTGACCACTGGCCCGTATCTACCTTTCCGTGGGGAAAGCGCCGCCCCGTCGCCACACAAAAATTCCAATACTGCTCCACCGTAACTTCGTAGCGGCCCACCCGCAGGGCTTGCCCCGCCAACTCCAGCCGAACCGCCCGGGAAAATTCGTCCCCCTTCGCAGCGGCTACTCGCTCGGAAGTTTCGCTCGGTACACCTTGTGGGACCACCACCTCGACCGCCGCAGCGGGCCCGGAGGTCACCGCGGGCGATTGCACCGTAGTGGAAGAAGAAGGGTCGGGGCCACTAGTCAAACCCGGAGGAGGTGGAGCGGGGTTGGTATGTACCGTTTGCTCGGCACCTTCCGAAGACCCAGCCCACCACCAGAGCCCAACTGTCAAAAGTGGGACGAGCAGAAGGAAGAACCAAAGCCCGTAGCCAGGTTTGGCCTTCGTAGCCGCTCGGTCGGATGCGTTCGCCTCCAACTCATCAATCAAGCGAGATAAGGCCTGGCCGATTTGGGCCACGGTATCTTCGCGTGCCTCCAAAGTCTGTAAGCCCAGGCTAAAATTTCGCGAACTCGCCTGCAGACGTCCCGACAGCACCAGCGTCATTTCGCGATGATGGGGATCGTTCATCACTTCGGGCGCTTCGAGCAAACTTTCGATCAATTGGCTCGTCTTGCCAGCCACGATGTATTGCCGCCATTGCTTGTAGACCATAGGATAGAAACTAAACTGGGATAAGAAATCTCAGCAAATGAAGATAGCAAATAAATGCTAGTGGTTGGCAAAAACTTGTGCCTCCTCGCTCAATCAAAGGGGACCGGATCCAGTACCAGTCGCTTGACCTTAACCTCCTCCCCTTGGAAAAAACGCAGCACCAGATCCCCCACGAGGGGGGAAGCCATGTACAGGTCATGCCCCGCATTTTCGATGATGACGTGACGGCCCCGTTGGAACTGCTCCGCTAGCTCTCGCCCGGATTGGAGGTAGGTCCGGCCGTCCAGTGAACCACTCAGGAGCAGCGCCTCTACTTGGTTGGTAGACATCGTGCGGAAGGCTTCCGGCAGCGGGGGGAGGTCGACCGTGGTCATCCACTCGTAGAGGAGAAAGTTGATCCCGCTGCCCAAGATCGTCCGGACAATTTGTTGTACTACTTGTGCCCGGCGCTCCTCGGAGATGCCGCTTTGTAAATCCATGGCCACCGGCATGGGGCGAACGCGGTTGAGGATATAGCGTTTCATGACCATCACGTCGGGAGCCACCTCCGAAAAATCACCGGCGTACATTTGCTCGTAGAGTTGGGGCAGCTTTTTGGAGTCCTTGGGGTTTTTGAGGTAGAAGGTCGCCACGGCCTGTTGCAATTCAAAATTGGAGATGCCAACGGTATCGATTTGCCCGCGACGGTTTTTGTAGGTAGCTACGACTGCTTGCGCTTTTAATCGCTGGTGGACGGTCTTTATCTTTTCCCACAGGTCGGGATATTTTTTGGATGTTCCGTAGTTGTCCTTAGCCAGGTCGGACAATTGGCGTACAAAATCTTCCGTATCCTGTGGGAGCTTGATGGTTTCGTAGGGGCCTTCCAGGCTGGCCAGCACTACCTTGTCGAGACGGTCTTCAAACAGCCGGATGTACTCAAAGGCCAGATGAGACCCGTAGCTGATGCCCCACAACGACATTTTGTCGACCCCCAGCGCTCGCCGGAGGGCTTCCAGGTCGCGGGCGCTTTCGGTGGTGTTGTAGGCGGCTAAATTGACCTTTTCACTTTCCCAGAAAGCCTGGCATTTGGCGATGTTTTCGGTACTGATTTGGAGGTAGGTTTCGCGGTCGGTGGGTACGGCGAGTTCGAAGGCAGCGCGGTGCGGACAATTCGGAAGTTGGTGCGACAGTCCCGTCCCCCGCTGGTCGAAAGCGATCACATCGGCAACCGCTCGCAGTTGCATAAACAAGGGAAAGCGCCACCCCTTGGCCGTTGCCGTCCCGGAGCCACCGGGGCCGCCCGCCAGGTAAACGATGGGGGGCCCGGGCTGGGGGTTGGTGCTTTTAAAACGGACAAAAGTCAATTCGATGGAGTCCGAGATTTCCCCCGTACGATCCTCCGGGACCCAGAACTTGCCCAACTCCGCCGGGATGGTATCCGCAGCGCGGGAGATGAATTCGTAGGCTTCGATCCGTAGGTTTTGCCCGGCGAGTTGGGGGCCCAGCCCGAGGCAGAGCAGGAGGAAAAATAGTGGCGTTTTCATAATCTTGGTTTTTACTTCTTCTCCTAAATATAAGCAATCCAGACCAGATTGGCCTTTGCGGGAGCGTTTCGAAAGGGCGGAGAGTTTTTCTTATCTTTGAAATCAAAAATACCCCATGAATGTAGCGGGCAGTGCGGGTTACGCAAAAGGCCTCGACCGGTTTATCGCGGGTACCCAAGCGATCTCCTTCGAACGCTTGCACCGACATTTTCTGGCCTTTATCCCCCGGCAACGGGCAAACCTCCTTGATCTGGGAGCAGGTATCGGGCGGGATGCCGTGGAGCTGGCACAACGAGGGCATCGGGTAACCGCCGTCGAGCCCCTGGCAGAATTTAGGGCTACGGGGAGCCAGCTGTACCCCCACCCCGATCTCCACTGGGTCGATGATGCCCTACCCGACCTCCAGCACCTCGAAGCCGCCACCGGGACCTTCGACTTTGTCCTCTCCTCCGGGGTTTGGCACCACCTAAGCCCAGCCCAGCAAACCGCCGCCATCCAGCGCGTTGCCACGCTACTCCGACCCGCCGCCACCTTTGCCCTCTCGCTGCGACGGGGCCCCGCCGGCTTGGGCCACCACTGCCACCCCACGCAGGTCCCAGCTTGTATCCAGGCAGCCCAGGAGAGTGGCCTAGCTACCGTATTCCGCTTGGACAACCAAGCCAGTCTGATGTCCCACAAAGTAGGCGTACGCTGGGCCTTTTTGGTCTTTCAAAAACGGAGTTGAGCACCACGTCCTGTCCCGCTACCAACTTGGGCAAAGCCTCCCGAAATTCGAGGGGCGCGATGGAGACCCACACCTGCCAATGGGAAGCAGACTGCGACGTCGTTTCCCAGGCCACTCGCAACAAAGCGGGAGACGGGAGCCAGGTCCGATCCACGAGGTAGAAGTGTTCGAACGCCAGGACCCGGTGCTCCGGAGGGCCCACTATTCCATACCCAAGTAGATTTTGGCTTTTTCGGGATCAAAATGACTTCTTTTAAAAGGATGGGCCTCGGTATTGAACACGTAATCGCTCAGGGCAAATTCCTCGCGATCCACCACGGCGAGGTAAAAATATTTGAGCGTCTCGGCAAAGAAATACGTCGCCAGATAATCTTTGGCCTGCATGGTGCGAACGTCCTTCACCGCGTGGAAAGCCACCTCGTTGCGACAGCACTGTTTGATGTCTCGCCAGTAGCGGTACAACATCCGCAGGTATTTGTCATTGCCAGTAATTTGGTGTAGGTAGTAGGCCGATTCCATGATCTCGGGATTCAACTCCGAGTTGGCGTATTCCACCGAGTCGCGGTCGTAGAGGTACCGCGTGGGCAGTAAGCCGTATTTTGCCCACAACCAATCCCAGGTGGCCATGTTTTGTTCCGCATTGTCCAGATCACCGTGCAGGGCTTGGACGGCGGGAAAAAAGGCATCGTAGAGGGACACCGATCTTTTGACCACCTCCCCACTGTGCTGATTGACGCAGCGGTAAAAACGGCGGCCTTCGTAATCCTCCGCCAGGTGGGTATTGATCTTATCCAAGCTGTAAGTCCAGATTTCCTCGATCTCGGGATCGGAAAAAAGCTAGTTGCTTTTGATATGGTTTTTGTAGTAAGAGTCGACCCCCGCCTGCAGGTAATGCCAGTCGGTGGTCCACTGTCCGGTCTCTTCGTCGATGAAGTCCCCCGGCAAGCCAATATCCGACTTGCGGTCAAAGATCGCCCGGCTCGCTTTTTTGGCCGCCCGGTAGTACTTGGGGTCCTGGGCGTAATAGCTGAGGATGCCAAACTCCAGCAGGTAGGTCGCCGCCTGGGCCACGTTTACCACCTGACCTTTGCCTTCCCCGCGATTGCCCGCCGTCTCACCGCTGCGCAAATTGACGGAATGGTAGGGAATCCCGGTGGGGGAGTCGAAGGCGGGTAGGAGGCGGTCCCCAAAGTCGATCACCTTGGCGAGAATGGCGGGATTCTGCGTCCGATCGTACATGGCCAACAAGCCCCCCAGAATGCGAATGTTGACCTCGAATACCTGGACAAAGACGTCCTGATCCCAATCCTTGGATAGGGCGTAGCGTTCGACCTCGGCCGCCGCTTCGTCAAAGCCCATTACGGCCAGGGTGCTGTAGGCATCAAAGGGGGAGATGCCGAGGGACTCCTCGTACCAGTTGTAGCCTTGCTTGGAGAGGGGCAGCAGCACGTCGTAGCCCCAGGCGTACTCGCGGTAGGCCTGCCAGGCGCGCCAGGTTTCCGCCTTGATCTCTTCGGCATCGTAGGGCACAAGCGTATCCGCAGCTACCGATGGCTCGGGCTGGGCCGTCGTATCCGCTGGTGGCGGGGCATTGCAGGCTAGGACGAAGAGCAGCAGACTCCAATAATAAGCGTACTTTTTCATGGGCTATCGTTTTGTGGCTGCTTAAGGTAACAACAAAATGTCCCATTTTAATGCTCCGGGGTAAAATTCTGATTCGAATGCTGGAACGTACTTTACTACACTACCGCGGGGGAGAGGTTTGGTCAATGGTGATTTTACCAGCAAGGCGCTCGGATGCATCCGGTGGCGGAAAGGCTATTGGGGGCAAAGCGGGGGCTGCTTGGCTCCGTTCGGGCAGGGCAGCTCCAGGGCTAATCGAACTAGCGCATTTGGGCCTCCGCTTCCCGCTTCAGGTCGGCGGTAAACTGCTCGAAGGATTCGTCGAAGGGAGGAATCTTGCTGGCGAAGAGGGGAAACATCAGGCCCCCAATTTTCTCGGTCATGGTGAAGCGCAGTCCCGATTCCTGGACTTTCAGGAGGTAGGTCCGTTGGCCCAAACCATCGCCCCAAACCAGCTTTTGCTGGGGAATCCATTCCTTGACCTTGAGTTTGAAAGTTCGGCTTGGATCGAGGGTGCTCTTGAGTTGGATTTTTTCCCCCAATCCAATCTGGCCTTCGATCGACACGATGGTGGAATTCCAGCGCGCGTAGTCGGCGGCGGTGGTGAGGAGGGTCCAGACCGTGGCGGCGTCGGCGGCGATGTGCTGGTGGATGGTGGTGCTGCGGCTAAAGGTCTTTTTGACGGTGCTGGCTACTCCGGCTTGCGCTGTAGCGGATAAATGGGTCATGATGAATAAGATTAGGTTGTACCTTA
>CALCCH010000069.1 GCA_937899855.1 uncultured Saprospirales bacterium
AATGATGGCGACCGACCCCTTGGGTACCTGTGGGATACTGTCGAGGCCCTCGACGAAGGTAAAGGACCAGAGGGGGCGCGACATATCGAGGGGTTCGCTAAAGATCTTGGAGGCCACGTCGCGCAACTGGCGCCAGGCGCCGGGCTGGGGCAGGGCGATGTGGTTGAGGTGGAGGTCGAGGTCAAAATTGGGATCGTCGACCCAGTAGGGGTAATCGATGCTCATCGGTACGTAGACCAATCGTTGGCGCAACTTGGGGATGAGGTGAATGCGGGAGGCAATAATTTCCCGAAACTTTTCGAATTGCAGGGAACCTTCGATGACGGCTACGCTCCCGATGTGCATGGGGCTGGTGGGTGTTTCGGCGTAGAGAAAGGCGGCATCGAGGCCGGAAATCGCTTTTAAATCAGAGTTATTGAGTTGCTGGAAGAGCTTATCGATCACTTTTTAGCAATTTTTATGAAGAATTTATTTTCTTGAGACTTAAGTAAAGAAAAAATTCACAAAATCCAATCCAAGATGGCCAAGAAAAAAGAGGAAACCGCCTCCTTCGTACTGCGTTTTACTCAAAAAATCTACAGTGGGGAAGATGGAGAATCTCAAGTTCAGTGGCGGGGCAACATTCGCCACGTTCAGGGAGGGGAGGAAAAGCGCTTTTCCGAATTTGAAGAAGCCTACCAATTTATTCAAAACAAACTCGCCGATTTGACCATTCAGGCGGTCGAGGGCAAGTCGCCCGAGGAGCAAAAGGGCATCCTGGCCAAGAGCTTTGACTTGTGGCGCCGGATGGCGATGGAGACCCCCAAGATGGTCATCGAGACGATCAAGGACCCCAAGAAGCAGGTAGCCCAGTTGCAGGATCAGCTGCAGGACCAATTTAGCCAGGTCCGTGACGAAATCGGTCAGAAGTTGGAGATTGACAACTGGATTGGCCCCACCAAAGTCGATTTCAATCAGTTGTCCGGGTTGTTGGATAAAATTAACCGCGATATCGGTGCGCTTCACGACAAGGTGGACCAATTGTCAAAAAAACCCCGGAGTAAAAAATAAGAACGGCGGCTAATGGAAGCATTGGAGCATCAAATACAGGAGCAGATGGAGCGGCGGGCCCGGGCGGCGGTGGTGGTACACACCCTCGGCAATTTCCGGGTCTGGCGACCGGGAGAGGAAGGTCGGGCCAGCATTCCCATCGGGCCCAAGGAGTGGGGGCGTGACATCAGCCTGCAACTGTTTCAGTTTTTCGTCACCGCTCGCCAACAGCGGGCCATGCACAAGGAGCAGATCATCGATCGGATCTGGGGCGAAAGTGTGGGAGACCGGACGGGGCAGCAGCACTTTAAAGTTGCCCTGCACGGCCTCAACAAAGCACTGGAACCCGAGCGCAAGAGCCGCTCCGAAGCCCGCTACGTCCTCCGACAGGGCCACAGCTACCAACTCCAGCTCGACGACTTCTGGATCGATGCCGATGCCCTGGAACATTTCATCGCCCTGGGCAACCAGGCCCTCCCCCATCGTCCCGATCTAGCCCGCCGCGCCTACCAGGCAGCCATCGAGTTGCACCATGGGGTGTACCTGCCCAATCGCCTGTACGAGGATTGGAGTAGCGACGAGCGGGAAAGGCTTCAGGTCCTCACCCTCGGTGCGACCATCAGCCTGAGCGAACTGCTCCTAAGAGAAAACCCCCTGGAGAGCATTCGGCTGGCCCAGCAGGCCTTGCTCATCGACAAGGCTTGGGAAGATGCGTACCGCATTCAGATGGAAGCCTATTTTTTGAAGGGCAACCGCCCCATGGCCATCAAGACTTACCAGCAATGTCAACGGGTATTGGACGAGGAGTTTGGCATCGAACCGCTACCGGAGACGCGGCGGCTGTTGGAGCGAATCAGAGGGGTGAAGGCTTGAACAAATATTTGGGAAGTGTAAAAGTAACTATTTAGGAGGCACAAAGAATTGGTCAGAAAATAGTATTTTACAAAGTCAAGTAAATGTAGTCTATTCTTCTATGCCTCTACCTACTGATATAACAGCACTTCAAAACATGGTGACCGAACTACTCACCGAAGTGAAGACTTTGCAAACCCAAGTAGCGACATTGAAGCTAGAAAATGATCGGTTAAAGGCTGCCCTAGCACAAGATAGTCGGAACAGTCATCGGCCACCTTCTTCCGACGGCTTGCGCAAAAAGCCCGCTTTTCCTCGGAAAAAGGGAGGGAAGCGAGGTGGAAAACAAGGCCATAAGGGTAAAACCCTAGATTTTGTAGCCACTCCCGATTACCAACTAAGACATCGAGCTCAACGCTGTGAGTGTGGAGAGGATCTTAGTGAGCTTCCCCAGTACACTTTATCTAAAAGACAGGTCTTTGAGTTACCTTCCCCTAAACTTGAAGTCACAGAACACCAAGTACAAGCTTGTATTTGCCCCCGCTGTAATCGTTTGAACAAAGGCAATTTCCCAACTGAGGTTAAAGCGCACACACAGTATGGTCCTAAAGCCAAAGCGCTAGCGATTTTACTCAATAATGCTTACAAGCTACCTTACCGTAAAGTCCGACAATTTTTCAATGATGTATTTGGCTATCCTATTAATGAGGCTACTCAATACCACGCCCAAAAACAATGTTTTGAACGCCTTGAGTCACTTGAAAAAGTCCATAAAACAGCTCTACTCCAAAGTCCAGTTAATCACTTTGATGAAACGGGAATGCGAGTGAAAGGAAAACTCCACTGGCTACATTGCTGCTCTAACGAGCAGTGGACTTATCTGTTTATTCATCAAAATCGAGGAAATCTCGCTATCCAAGATCACCCTTCAATCCTACCTCAGTATAAAGGGTGGGATATCCATGACTGTTGGTTGGCTTATTTCTTACACCCTCAATGCCAACACGCAGTGTGTGGGGCGCATCTATTGCGTGAACTCCACGCAGTAGAACAAAATGGAAGACAATGGGCCGCTAGGATGAAGGAATTACTACTCTATGCTTACGAACAAAGTAACCAAGGGCGAAGAGCTGTATTGAACCAATCCGTCTTCCGTACCATTGATCTACAATACGAACGCATTTGTCGACAAGCTCACCAGGAAGAACCCTTACCTCAAAAAGGTACAGGGCATCGACCAAAGCAAACTAAAGGACGAAACCTACTCAAAAGACTTAAAAAACACAAAAATGCGGTACTCGCTTTTGCCAAGTACCCAAAAGTACCATTCACTAATAATCAAGCAGAAAGAGATTTAAGACCCGCTAAAATCAAGCAAAAGGTTAGCGGGGGATTTAGAACCTTACAGGGTGCGCACTACTTCGCTCGCATTTTTGGAGCTATCTCTACCTTCATAAAGCATCAGCTAAATGTTTTTAACCAATTTGTAACTGTGGTGAGCCAAAATCTTAACACTCAATAAGTGCTACCTAAATAGTTACGGGTAAAAAAATTTCAGCTGGTAAGTACTTGTTTATCAGCACCTTAAACTCACCAAAACATATTATTTTCAATAATACTTATGGAATACAGGGGCCAAAAGCGTCTATGTTAGGCCTTTTCTTCCCGGTTGGTACCACTCAGGAGGAAGGGTTTTTGGGCAAATTTGGTCCTGGCGAACGACCGGGGCCAAGGTTGGGTGGCGGAGCCGTAGACTTGCGGCAAACGCCGAGGGACGCGGCAGCGGGTCGCGTCTTGAGGGCGGGTCCCACCCAAAATCGTAGCGCTCCGTCTCATCCGCAATGACCATCTAGCGCCGTCATTTCCCACCAGCCCTTCCAACACTACAATTGCAAAAACAAAACAAAAATCAAAAAAATTCCTCCCGTAACCCCCCTGTAACTCTGCTGTAACTCTCCCACCCTACCTTTGACTCGTCATTTGAATAAAAACCAAAAATATCCAATTACAATGGCGACGAAGAAAGATCATACCAAAGTACTTCAGCAAATCGACCAGCTCAAGGCGCGTGCCAAGAGCGTTAACGACAGTGCAATCGAAGCGACCGATAATCTTGTAGACCTTTCCCTCAAAGCGGGCAAACAGTGGCAGACCCTGTTGGCCAAGACGCTGAAGAGTGGAACGGAACTGCTCAGCCAGCAACAAGACCTGGTATTCGATACCCTGGAAGCCCTCAAAGATCAGTACCAATCCGGGGCAAAGCGGGTGCAGCAACTGGTAAATATCGAGCTACCGATTCAACCCCTGGAGACTCCCCTGATCGCCAAAATCAAAGCGCGCAAGGAAGCCGCTACCGAAACGCTCCGCAAGGCGAGTAAACGCAAAGCCAAGGTGAGTACCGTGAGCCGCCCCAACGCTAAAAACAAAGCGGCTGCCAAGTCCGACAAGGTCACCAACGACCTGCGCATCATCGAAGGCATTGGTCCCAAAATCGAAGCCCTCTTTATAGAAGCAGGTATCCAGAGCTTTGAGCAACTGGCCAACGCCGACCTGAAGACCCTGCGCAGCATTCTCGAACAAGCGGGTCCTCGCTACCGTTCGCACGATCCTTCCAACTGGCGCCAGCAGGCTAAATTGGCCGCCAAAGGGCAGTGGGCTCAGCTCAAAAAGCTTCAAGCAAAGCTCAAAGGAGCGCGGAAGACAAAGCAATAATCCCCGTAACTGATTTGTAACCCTCGCTACCGATCTTTGGAGCGACTCATCAAAAAATACCAACAACCTTAAAATCCAGTACAATGGCATCCAAGACTGCAAAGAAGACCGCAAAGACCGTCAATACGAAAGATAACACCGTAAACTTCTCCGATAGCTTCAACAAAATCAAGGATACGGCCCTCAACATCAATCAAGAAATGCTCAACACCGCAGGCGACGTGGTGGATGACCTGCGCCACAATGGCCAGCAGATCGCCGAGGTGGCGGTACAGCGGGTCAAAGAGGCCATTACCACGGTAAACGAAACCGTAACGGTCGACAACCTGGTCGATACGGCCAAGAACGTCAACCAGTACACTCTGAAAACGGCGGAAGAGATCGTCGACGGTGCGCTGGCCAACAGTGAAAAAATCCAAGGCATTACCGCCAAGGCGATGAAGGGTGGATTGAAACTGGCCGCCCAGCAACAGGAAATCGTTTTTGATACCCTGGACACCGTGAAAGGACAATTGGTGGTCAGCGTAAAGCGCCTCCGCAAATTGTTCTCCTAAACCATTGGGAATAAAGAATCACAGATTTGAATATTAGCTAAAATAGGGAAATTTTGAAGGAGCATTCCATCACTGGCAATGCTCCTTTTTTTAAACCACCTCCAGTCATGACCAACAAGATCATCGAAAAAACCTTCCCCAAACTCGCCCGTACCAACAGCATTTTCCGCAAGGCGGGGGGCCAAATGTTTGAAAGCTCCTTCCAAACCGCCAAGAAGATCGCCCTGCTCTACAAGGATGCGGGAATGGAAACCTACCGAATTGGTAAAAAACTGGTCAGCAGTACCCTTCGGCTGACCATCGACAACCAGAAAGAGTTATTGCAGACTTCCAGCCAGGCCATCCGCGAAGCGGCGGATACCCTCCGCCCGGAGCCAGCGGCTCCCAAGGGGGCCAAAAGCACCACTAAGCGGAAGAGTAAGCGGAAAAACGGTCACAATCACAATCTCCAAATCGACGATTTACTGCCCGAACAGTAAACGACAAGCCCGGCTTTATGCGCATCATCTTATTTACCGGTAAAGGGGGCGTCGGCAAGACGACTGTGGCAGCCGCCACGGCCCTCAAAGCGGCCCAGCGGGGATTGAAGACCCTGGTCATCTCTACCGATCCCGCCCACAGCTTATCGGATGCCCTCGATCAGCCGTTGAGCCCCGAGGCCATCGAGGTGGCCCCCAATCTTTTTGCCCAGGAATTCGACGTCTACTACTCGATGCAGAAGTACTGGAACAACATGCGTCACCTGATGCAAACGATCTTTCGCTGGCGGGGCGTCGACAATATCGTGGCGGAAGAACTCTCTGTACTTCCCGGCATGGAGGAGGCCTCCGCCTTTTTGTGGTTGGATAAATACTACCGCGAAGACGAGTACGACCTCATCGTGATCGACAGCGCCCCCACCGGCGAAACCCTGACCCTGCTCTCCCTACCCCAGGTCGCTCAATCCTGGATGACGAAGGCCTTTGCGGGGCGCAACCTGGCTATCAAAACCGTCACCCAGGGCGTACGCATGTTCACCGGCGTGCCCATCGATAAGGGCCTGGCCGAGCTGGAACAGTTGTTCACCCAACTCGAACGCATCCAAAAGGTCTTTCTCGATCCCAAGGTATGCTCCATCCGCATCGTCACCAACACGGAGAAGATGGTGATCCGCGAGGCCAAACGGGCCTATACCTACCTGCAGTTGTACGGCTACAACGTCGATGCCGTAGTCATCAACCGCATCTTGCCCGCCCGGGCGGGAGCGGCAGTTTTCAAACACTACCTCCAGTCCCAAAGCGATTACATCGAGGAGATCGAAGAAAGTTTTGCCCCCATCCCGGTCCTGCGTGTCGAGCACCAGGGGCGGGAAGTCTTTGGCCAAAAATTACTCCACCAAATCGGCGACTCGGTCTATCGCCAGCACGAGCCCGCCGCCATCCTCCACGAGGACCAACCTTACGAACTGATCGAGCGAGGGGAAGGGGGCTATTTTTTCCGAACCAAACTGCCCTTTGTCAAAGGAGAAGAGCTGGAGCTCAAGAAATTTGGGGACGAGTTGGTGATCGACCTGGGCAACCGGCGGCGGTCCCTGATTTTGCCGCGTTTTGCGGGGATGCTGCGGCTGGAGGAGTACCGCTTTCAGGCGCCGTGGCTGGTGGTGTCGCTGGGGCGGGAGTAGGCACCTCATCAGAAATAATGAGTTCAATTTCCATTCTTATAACGATGTCGTCCTTGTCCTAAAGGACCGATCTTATCCATCAGATAAGTAATAGTAAGTTTTAAGATTTTGGTTTTCACAAACCGCTCTCTTTTGACGTAAGTTTGTCCACCGCTTACGGCGGTGGGCTAACGTGCGTTGGCTTACCTCCCTTGTCTCCCATTACCGATCAAAGTAACACCAACTGCCATCGATCCTTTTTGAGTATACAAAGGGATCA
>CALCCH010000070.1 GCA_937899855.1 uncultured Saprospirales bacterium
ACCTGGAACACCGCCCCCAGAAAACCCTCAACCGCCTGTACACCCTCGAACGCCACCTGCACAAGTTCTTCAGCCTGGGGGAAGAAGCGTCCAGCGAACAAATCGTCAATCACCGCCACCTCCAAGAACAACAGTACCAACTGGATCGCTGTATCCAAAAGGTAGCCAAGGAGTATCTGTTTGGCAGCATTCTAAATACCCAACACCAACGGGCACCCCTTCAAAAAGCCCTCACCCAGCTCCACCGGAGAACGCATAATCCCTTCCTCCCCTATTTCTACGAATTGGTGCTGGGCAAAGTCCACACCCCCAAGGAGCACCTGATGGTCAGCATCTGGAATTCGACGGCCAACGGTGTCCCCCTCAACCTCCCCCAACGTGGGCGCACCAAAGAACCGGCGGTGGCCTTCGTCAGCCTCTCCCTCCGCCCCATTTGGAAACTGGAGCCCGACGTTTATTTCACTAAAAATAACGACAGCATCTACTGGGCCAACAAACTGTCGGAATTTGCCTACATCCGCCTGGCCCGAATCACCGTCTTCTTCCGGACGCTTTCCCGCCCCCTGATCGACCAGCTCTTTTACGGCGAGATCATCATTAAGCAAATCCAAGTATTGGCCACCTGTACCGACATCTATTCCCTGTGCCACGAGATTATCAAGATCGTGGACAATATCTTTGAGCTGTCGAATGTGTCTTTGATGGAATTGTACGGTTACGATGAGGACAAGGTGGGCCAAATCACCCGCTTTCTTTCCGACCTGTCTAAACAGCAGGAAGGAAGTAAAAACAAGATGGTGGAACTGGGGCTGGAGCCCTACGAAAGCTACGTCTTTGAAGCCAAGGAGGTGGACCGGTGGAAGATCATCCCCAACTACGACCGCTTTCGAGTATGGAACAAGTACCTCAACATGTGGGTCGGCCGACGGGGTAATTTTGTGCTCGACATCCAAGACGATGCCCAATTGCTCGACATTCTCAAGGAAGCCCACCAACTGGCCGCCCGGATGTACCTGGGCGGTACGATGCAAAATTTCGACAAGTTCTCTTTCGCCCGAAAAGTGCGGGAGTACCAGGCCAATTTTGACGAAGAACTCGAGGACATGCTCCGACGGTCCCCCCGCTACAATTTCCAAGACGGTACGACCGACCAAATCCAAAAGTTACAGCTCCGATCCCTCCGCTGTGACCACGACGGCAAACAAGTCATCAAACAGAACGCCTTCCTCCGCATCCTGCTGGCCAGCATCACCAATATCTTTGAACACTCGCTGGACAGCTATTACCTTAGCATTCGATTTAAAAACGACCTCAAAGGCAATCCCGGACTGCGCTTTTGCTTCGTCAATCCCTGTAAGAAAAAGGGCAACGGTGCGGGTGGGAAAAGTGAGGGCACCCTGCCCGTCCTCCAATCCTGCCTCCTACTGGTTCAGGGCGAGCTGGAATACTTCGGTTGCCCCCGCGAGGACATCTACAAAAAGTTCTGGGCCGAACAAGCCGACTTTGAACTGGGCGATCGGGACATCTGGTTGACCAAGTTCATTATCCCTCTCCAGAATATCTTCGCGGACCACTAGACCCAACCACTTTAAAACCTAAATTCAAACAAAACGATGGAATCAACTACATTGGAAAAACAAATACCCTTTGCGGGCAATATCATGGACCTCAATAAAGACAAAAGACGCTGGATCCTGGTAGAGGACTACCCCGCCAAAGCGGAATACCTCATCAGTTACATCCTCCAACAACATCCCCAGGATGACATCTACTGGATTTTACCCGACAATACGAACTACAACCACCCCACCTACGTCAAAGAGTTACAGAGCGACTCCGAGCTCAAGCCCTTTAAGATGCCCCTCATCCTGGAGGACAATAAAATTGAGGTGGTGGAAGGTACGATACACTTTTTTGCCTGCCAGACGGAAGCGGAGTTCACGCAGGTTTTTCAACCCTTTCTACGCCTGGATGGCAACATTCTACTGCTGGACATTGAGTTGAAAAATTTTGGCAAACCCGGCCCCAATACGGCCTTCCTCGCTCCCCAAGCCAAACGGCTCCTGGGCGGGCAGGGCCAGAAAAATTTGGTCACCATCATGAGTGGCGTCGCTAACTTTGCGGAGGTCAAACGAAGGATTGACGACACGGAAGAAGACCGGATCGTCGCCCTGGGCGGCCGCTGGCAATTCGTGTATTCCTCGCTCCCCAAAGACTGTTGGGCGGTAGTAAACGAAAGTCACCGCCGCTGGCAAAAGGTCTTCAATCGCAACCAATTTAGCCTGTCCGATTTCTTGGAAAAAATGGCGGAGATGAACCAACACCAGTGCCATAACTGGCAAAACGAATCAGCCAGCAAACAACAGTACTACATCTCTACCGAACGCTGGCACGAGGAATGGAACATGCCGATTCAATTGTCCTACCTGAATCAGTTGCTCGGCTACGACCCCGAGCAATTTGTTGCCGATCTGGATTTGAAAAAAAGCAACGGCTACTTCCGCGAAGGGAGTCCGACTTGTAATGCCCTCAAGGTCATGGGTACCAAGGATAAAGATACCCACAGTTTTAGTTTGTTGGGCACCGCTTTCATCGCTTGGGCTGCCTACCGCAACCTATTCCCCGAAGGCGCCGCCCACGATCATTTTCTAAAGGCCATCCGAAAAGCCACCGAACGCAACGCTCGCCACCAATTCATCACCCCTCCCCAAACCCTGCCCACCTTACAAAAAACCATCCACCAACTCTACGAACTGTTCGGCACCCTCTTTATCACGACCGAAGAGGCTGCCGAACAGTTGGACAATGTGCGGGACGTGGAACTAGATGCCAAGGGATTGAGTTTTCACCTCAACATCAATCCCGAAAAGCTGCACCGCGCCATGACGCAGGAATACCGCAAGCGACTGTTGGGCAATAAGGAAATTGGTGGGGGAACGAGCTCCAAAAAAATCGTCAGTTACCTCGCCCAGAGCAATTATTGCGACCGACTGCTCATGGACAAAAAACCATTGGTGGGAGCCACCTACGGCCTCCTGCTGTTTGCGGCGGGAGAGGACAATGCTCACGGTACCATCTTAAAATTTGGCAATGAAATCTAAGCCCCTGCACATTCTCATCACCGACAATAAGGAACACCGCCGCATCGTGCTGTGCGAGCACCTGCGCGCGCACGGTCAGCTTTACCGCTACAACTTCAACTCGGAGTGCTTCGAAAACGAACCCCAGCAGCTCGGGATGTGGAAGGCAGTGGAGCAGCTGCCCGATTTTGACCTGCACCTCCTCCACGTCGTCAACTACGAGCGCCACCGCGATCGCGCCCGGGCCCGGCACTGTATTCTCTACGGCGGCTACGGACAAGACGACCTGCGCGCCCTCAAAAACGAACCCCTGATCCGCCACCGGCTCGACGACCACCATGCGCTCGATGCCGATCAGGTCGCACTGCTCATCGCCTACGTCCGGGGAGAAATACCGCCCCCCAAAGCATTGCTCAAGGTAAAGACCGCTCCCAGCCACTTGGTGGAAAGACGCGCCGATTTCCTCGACCTGCTCAGTATGCCCACCACCTTCGACTGGCAGCAGGCGCCTCCCGGGGACCTGTTTGCCGATGAGCCCGGCGCCTGGGAAGAATTTTACACGCAAGCCCGGCAATTGCTGGATCAATTTCCTAATTTACAAGCCGGCGACCCACAGTACGCGCAATACGCCGAGCTGCTGAGCCAGTTGCACCTGCGCACCATTGAAAATAAGCTGTAAGCCCAAACGCCTTAGCATGAGTAGCCCATCGCGAAAAGTACTGGTCATTTGTCGGGAAGCGCAACTGCCCTTCTACCGAGCCCTGCTCGACCAGCGGGATTGGGAGGTCGACTACGTCAGCTCCGAGCAAGCCGTGGTCGAGCTCTTCCGCAGCGGGACCTTCCGACTCGTGGAGTTCGTCTTTATCCAGATTCGCCTCAAGTGGGCCAAGGACGCGGCCTACGGATTGCGGATTGCCACGCGCCTGCGCGTGGTGGGATTGCGTTGTCCCATCCACCTGCACAGCTACCTGCCCCGGGCCTACTTCGACCTGCGGCTGCCCGAGCTGGCTTTCCTCCGGGCCGAGCACTACCACCGGCTGGTTACCCTCCCCCTCCCCGCCGACTACTGGGACCGCCTCGATTTCCAGGCGATGCTCGAATACAAACGCCTCGACATCGTCCGCAACCTACTCGATCCGCGCTCTTTGGTCTCCGAAGTCACCCACGAACTCAAAAATAAGGTCCTCCTGGCCACCGACGCCCAGGACTGGGGGCGGATCAACAGTTTGATTCACCAGAAGTTTGCCGAACTGCGGCTGATGTTTCCCGACTACGGCGAAGGCATTTCGGCTACGGAACAACAGTTGGTCCAGCGGGTAACGCCTTGTCTCAACCCGGAACACGGGGGTCAGATTTCTGGCTTTATCGATGGGGCCAGCCCTCGCTTGCAGGGGCTCTTTCCTCAGCCACTGAGCGAGTCCGAACAGTTGTCCTCCACTCCTACCAAGAAGCCGTGGAAAGTGCTGTTTTTTGACGATGAACTGGGGATGCACCATATTTTTCGGGCGCTCTTTACCCCGCAGGGCATCGACTGTATCACGGTCGGCTCCGGGGAGGCAGCGCTGGAGGAACTGGAACGGGACAAGAACGACAATCGCATCAGTGTAGTGATTTGCGACATCCGGATTCTCCGGGAGGACAGTGCCGCCTGGAGGAAGTACCAGGGCTACGACCTGATGTGGACCATTCGGCAAAGCCTGAGCAATATGGTGGAGCTGGTGGCCCTGACTTCGGGGAAAAGTCATTTGCTCCAGTTGCTACAGGACGATCAGATCAAATTCCACCGGGCGTTGAAGCAGGACGTACTCAGCTCGGAAGGGGCCAAACGCATGTTTGCCAACCGCATCCGCGATCTGGGGGATCACATGTTTTTCAAGTCCCGGAGTCGGCCCCGGCACGCTTCCAGGATCAAGATAGGAAAGCGTTTTGCCCGGCCGCTGTCCCATTACTACCGCGAGCACCTGTTGGCCTTCGACTACGAAAGCGCCGAGGAGACCATCAACGAACGGGCCATGGACTACTACGACAATTGGCAGCGGGGAATCGCCAATCCAGCGGTAAAATTTATGGGTACGATGAATCGCGACCTGCCCCACAGCCCAGAAGGTTTGCAAAAATTCCGGGAACGCACCCTACTGGGACGCCGCGTCGCCCTGGCCCTGCACCTGGACGGGGGCCAGTCCGAAAAGGATATCTTTCGCATTTTGATGCAAAAAAATGGGGACGAAATCCCGCAGGATTCGATCAACTTATTGCTCAACACCAGCTTTTCCCTGTCCCTCAAAAAGGACCTCCCCTCCCCCAAACACATCGCCAAAAAACAGTACCTCGGCTCGGGCTTATTGGAGGAGGAAATCCTGTGGTTGGTGCAAAATTTTGAGGTGGACTTCGAGCTGCGGGGCCTGCGGTCGAGCGAACAGGACAAGGCCACGATCAGCTACCTGCTCGATGATTTCCGCTACGAACTGCGGCAACAACTGCCGAGCCCCATTGACCCAACCGATAAGAAACTGCAACAGTTTCTCAAGGCCAAGTTTGACAACATCCGCGATCTCACCGCGGCGCAGCGCTGGCTGCGCGAAGCCAACCGGCTGGCTGGGGCCCACGGCTTGCGCGCCCGCCTACACCGCGAGTTTCGGGAGGAACTGGAGGCCCAAACCCTGCAAAATGCCGAGCTGCGCCAGTTTTTGGAAAGCCAAATAAAGGGCTAAAAGCCAGGCCAGCCCCAATTTGTCAGCTTTCTGGCATTCCACCTTTTCTAAATCGACACATTTTAACTATCTTCATCTCGCCGTATAAGACCCCACCTCATTTACTTTGTTTCACCAAATTCCGTGACTCCATGAAAAAACTGGTCTACACCCTCTGTTGTCTTTGGCTCTGCTTCGGTGCCGATGCCCAACTCAACACCACCCTCGAATCCACCACCTCTTACGGCAGCACTCGACTAAGTGACGTCTGGGGCTACGCCGCTGGCGGACGGGAATACGCCCTCGTAGCGCTGCGCAATGGGGTCAATATCCTGGACATCACCAATCCAGCCGGCCCCATCGACAAGGGAACCGCCACGGGCCCCAACTCCACCTGGCGGGACGTCAAAACTTTCGGCAGCTACGCCTACGTCACCAACGAGACCGGCGACGGCCTCCTCATCATCGACCTCAGCAACCTGCCCAATACCCTGCCCTCCAGCGACTGGTCTTACTGGGAACCCAACATCAGCGACTTGGGGGGTACCCTCAGCACCTGTCACAACATCTACATCGACGGCAGTGGCTACGGCTACCTGGCCGGCTGCAATCGCAACGGTGGCGGCGTGATTTACATCGACCTCTTTAGCACCCCCGGTAGCCCGCAGTACGTCGACAAAGCCCCCAATACCTACGCCCACGACGTTTACGTGCAGGACAATATCATGTACACCTCCGACATCAACGCCGGTAAGCTGACCCTCTACAATGTGGCCAATAAGACCTCGACCATCTTCCTGGGCGATCAGGTCACCCCCGAAGATTTTACCCACAACGCTTGGGCCGACGGCTCGGGCAATACTGTTTTTACCACCGATGAGGTAGCCAATGCACCCGTTGCCGCCTACGACATCAGCGATCCGAACAACATCAGCCTGCTCGACGAATTCCGCCCCCTAGAAACCATCAATACGGGGGTCATTCCCCACAACGTTCACGTCCTCAATGATTATTTGATCATTTCCCACTACACCGACGGCGTCATCATCGTAGATGCTTCCGTCCCGAGCAATCTGATCGAAGTGGGCAATTACGATACCCACAGTCCGAACAATACCGGCTTCCGGGGCGCCTGGGGCGCTTATCCCTTCCTGCCCTCCGGCAACATCCTCGTTTCCGACATCAACAATGGTTGTTTTGTGATCGCCCCGACTTACGTCCGGGCGGCCCGCCTCAAGGGCGGCATCACCGATTCGCAAAACGGCGCCAACCTCTCGGGCGTCAAGGTGACAATCAGCTCCCTCCAGGCCAATGAAGACATCAGTACCTTCGACGGCGCTTACAAAACGGGGATCGCTACGGCGGGCACCTACGACGTGACCTTTGAGAAGGCGGGCTACAATACCTTGACGGTATCGACCAGCCTCAGTAATGGTACCGAAACCCTGCTCAACGTTCAGTTGGTGAGTCTGGCTTTGGCGGTTGAATTGTACCGCTTTGAGGCGAGCTTGAGTGCTCCGAATGAGGTGAGCCTCCAGTGGGAAGCCAGCAGCGACGATGCCTTCGTAGAATTCCGGGTAGAGCGGAGTGCGGATGGGGGCAACTT
This sequence comes from uncultured Saprospirales bacterium, assembly GCA_937899855.1. GTDB lineage: Bacteria > Bacteroidota > Bacteroidia > Chitinophagales > Saprospiraceae > CALLVY01. The sequence goes on from CALCCH010000070.1 coordinate 7,377, forward strand.
AGAAAAAATTGGTACGGTGCTGGAAGAGGCTCCCTCGCTCTTTGCGCAGGCCTACGATTTTGTCGATCCCGAGCTGAGTGATGGG
>CALCCH010000071.1 GCA_937899855.1 uncultured Saprospirales bacterium
CCCCCCCCCCCCCCCCCCAATTTTCTCCCATCATCACCCTGCCCCCTACATGCGCGTCCGTGACTGGTTCGCAGACGCGTGCCCATCCTTTCTCCCCAAATCCGTCACCTTAGTGTTGGCAATTAGGGGCCGAGTTATTGCCCCCATTTTCCCAAAGTACAGCGGTGATTCTCGAACCCAAACCCAGTAAACACATGAAACGCTTATTGACTGCGCCAGCCATCCTGATGGCAGGAATCCAAATTACCAGCCTTCCTACGCTCCGAGCTCAGGAGCCGACCGCAGAACAGCGAAGGGCGGCGCCCAGCTGTCCCTTTTGGGAAATCCACTGCGAGGGCGAAAAGACTTTCCAAGACGGTAGCCAGTACCGCGGTGCCTTTCGCTTTGGGCGCCCCGACGGACGGGGCAGCATGACCTGGCCAGACGGAGAGCGCTACGTAGGTGATTTCCAAGGAGGCATGCGGCACGGCAAGGGCCACTACACCTTTGCCGACGGTACGGTGTACGAGGGCGACTGGGCCGGCGACCAGATGGAGGGCCAGGGCGTGTATACCTGGGCTTGTGGCGATGAGTACATCGGTGCCTTTCGCCACAACCAGATGGAGGGCGAGGGGGCGCTGCTCAGCGTTACGGGCGAGTCTTATTCGGGTCATTGGCTAGCGGGAAAAGTACACGGCATGGCGCGGGTCAGCCGACCGGATGGCAGCCAGTTTGTCGGGCTTTTGGCTGCGGGGCTGCGCGCGGGGCCTGTATTGGTTCTTTGGATTCGGGGCGATACCCTGTTCGGGCAGTGGATCGGGGGGCGGCTCGACGGGACGGTACGCTACCACTTTAGCAATGGCGACTGGCTGGTCAGCGATTGGGACGATGGGGAGTTGCTACTCGACATCACTTACCACAACGCCGATCCCCGCCCGGTGGAGGGCAGCATCTACGCCATCGAGCGGCAGAGCGAGCAGGTAGCTTTTGATTTGGTGGAGGAATTTCAGGAAAACATGCAGCTGGCCGTCTACAGCTTTGCGCAGGAGTATCGGGCCCAAGCGCGCTACGATTTGGCCGAAACCTTTCTACAACTGTCTTTGGATTATTCCCCCTTTCGGTCGGATCTGACCAAGACCATTGCGCTGCAATTGGCGGACTTGGAGGCGGGACGAACCGACTCGGGTTGGGCCCGTCTGGAGTAGGGCGAGGTTAATTATTTTTAACCTAAGCAGCGAATAAAAGCGAGGGACGTTATTCTTTCTTGGCCATTGTAAAAGCTCCGGTTGCGCTTTTCATTTTACTTTATTTTTTGAGCCTTTCACCTCCTGCTTAACCCAAAATTAACATGCAAAAAATATTGAGTTAATACCAAGTAGGTTGTTTTGCGGTGAATTCAAACGGCCCCCTGGGGTATATTCACTAAATCAATTTCAACCTATCATGAAAAAAAATTTCTTGCTCTTTCTTGGATTAATGATGGCAGTAGTCTTCTTCCCCTCCTGTGGAGAAGATGATGAAATGAATCCACCCGTCACTGGTGACGACATTACCGTAACGGGTACGGTAACCGATGACACCGACGCTGCGGTGGAAGGAGTAACGGTATCGGCCGTAACCGGTTCGGCTACGACTACTACCGATGCCAGTGGTGCTTACTCGATCACGGTGGCCGAAGACGACATGCTTTCTTTTGAAAAGGATGGCTTCATTTCCTTTACTGTTGAAGTCAACAGTACGGCAGCCATCGACGCTAAGGTCGAGCGCGGCCCCGGTTTGAAATGGGCGGCTGCTTTTGATGCCGACGGCAACCTCGTGGCGGATCCCGGATTCGGCGCGGCCGACATCAAGCCCTCGAATATGAACTTGGGTAACCTCAGCACCCCCGGTGGTTTCTTTGATGATACCAACTACAAAGGTGCCGTTGATCCCGCCAGTATGGCTTGGTACAGCGGTTGGACCTCTTACGAAAACGTCCTGGCCGGTGGTGAAACCAAGGCCTTTACCCAAGGGACCCTGGTTACCATCACCGACGCTGACCTGAGCGACGGCATGGACCAGACCTGGACCAAAAATAACACTTACATCCTCGACGGTTTGGTATTCGTAAACGATGGCCAGACGCTGACCATCGAGCCCGGTACCGTCATCAAGGGCAAGTCGGGAGAAGCCGAAAACTCCTCCGCCCTGGTAGTGGCACAAGGTGGTAAGCTCCTGGCCGAAGGTACGGCTGCCGAGCCCATTACCTTTACCTTTGAAGGCGACGATGGCTCGGGTCAGGCGCCTACCCTCCGCGGACAGTGGGGCGGTCTGATCGTGCTGGGTAAAGCTGGCTTGAACTCCTCCCCCGGTACTTCGGCCATCGAAGGAATTCCCACCAATGAGCCCCGTGGTACCTACGGTGGTACGGCCGACGATGACAACTCGGGTGTGATCAAGTACGTTTCGATCCGCCACGGTGGTACCAACATCGGTGACGATAACGAAATCAACGGTCTGACGCTGGGGGGCGTGGGTACCGGTACGGTAATCGACTTTGTCGAGGTAATCGCCAACAAAGATGATGGTATCGAATGGTTTGGAGGTACGGTAAACGCCAAGCACCTGCTCTCGATCTTCTGTGGGGACGACGCTCTCGACTACGACGAAGGCTACCGCGGAAACAACCAGTACATCATCGTTCACCAAGACCCCGCCCTTGATGCAGCGGACCGTGGTGGGGAGCACGATGGCGGTACCGATCCCGAAACGGGAATGCCTTTTGCCACGCCTTTCTTCCTCAACGTAACGGCCGTGGGCAACGACGGCAGCCGGACCATCACCTTCCGCGACAATGCGGGGGGTCAGTACCACAACTCGATCTTCGTCAACTTTGACCGCGTTATCGACATCGATGACATTCCCGATCAAGATCAGGATTCCTACCAGCAATGTGTAGATGTCTATTTGGCCATCGGCAACTGCGTATTCTTCAACATCGACGAAGGTACCGCTCCCACCGATCTGTTTAAGGTCAGCAACCCTTAATCGGGAAGCTGCCAGCACACCAGTATATTTCCAAATTTATGCGAGAGGGGTTTATTTCCACGGAGAAATAAACCCCTCTGCCGTAAGCAGTGCTCCGAAGTACTCCCCGGGGGCTGGGCCTCGCCTTTGCTTAATATTTAGTTAACATAAAATTTAACTCCGATTAATGCAGAGTGCTGACCTTTGCCGCTGGAAAAATTTGATAAACTAAATTTACGAACGAATGAGATTGTTATTCTCTACTCTCGTGGCACTGCTCACCTGCCACTTGGCCATTGGTCAAACCGGTACCGTCGCCGGCAAAATGATCGAACAGGAATCTGGTTTTGAAGTCATCGGCGGTAACGTCGCCGTACAAGGTGCCGAGGGCGTCGGAGCCGTTTCGGACCTCGACGGCAACTACCAACTCAAGCTGGATCCCGGCACCTACACCCTGGAATTTTCCTACATCGGCTTTACCACCCAAACCATCACCGACGTGGTGGTCAACGCCGGCGAAGTCACCAACCTGGACATCCAACTGTACGAAGGAGGCATCTAATTGGACCTCGACGTGACGGTAACCGCCAAGGCCTACCGGAATACGGAAGGGGCTATGCTGCTGCTGCAAAAGAAATCGGCCATGGTCATGGATGGCATCTCCGCCGCCCAGATTACCAAGAGTGGGGACAACGACGTGGCGGCGGCCGTACGTCGCGTGAGCGGGGTGACCGTAGAAGGCGGCAAGTACGTGTACGTACGGGGCCTCGGTGACCGCTACAGCAAAACGACCCTAAACGGGGCGGAAGTCCCCGGACTCGACCCCAGCCGGAATACGGTACAGATGGACCTTTTCCCCACCAACCTGATCGACAACATCGTCATCTATAAAACCTTCTCGCCCTACCTGCCCGGTAGCTTTACCGGTGGCTTGGTCGATATTTCCACCAAGGATTTCCCCGATCAATTCACCCTCAATGCGTCGGCTTCCTTTAGCTACAATGGCAACGCCAACTTCAACGACAATTTCTTGAGCTACGAAGGCGGTGCCAACGATGCCCTGGGTTTTGACGATGGGACGCGGGCCATTCCCGAGGCCCTGCAAAACACCCGGCTCGTGGAATTTGGCGAAGGCCTCAACGATCCCAACGCCGCCCGGACCCTGGCGGCTCAAACCCGTGCCTTCCAGAACAACTGGCAATTCCAACGGGGCAGCCAATTCTTCAATCAGAACTACTCGCTCTCGGCGGGCAACCAAAAGCAGCTCTTTGGCAAGCCCTTTGGCTTTAACGCGTCGCTTTCCTACAGCCGGGGTTTCTCGGGCTACGACGAAGGAGAATCGGGCGTGTATAAGCTGAGTGGAATGGTGGCCAATACGGATGCCCTGAATCCACAGATTCGGCTGGTGGAACAGCGGGGTACGGAAGACATCCTCTGGGGAGCCCTCCTCGGCGGTTCGCTCAAATTGTCGGACAACCACAAGATCGGCCTGAGCCTGATGCGCAACCAGAGCGCCACCTCGGAAGCTTTTACGGGAGAAGGGATCAAGTCGAGCGACGACCCCGATGAAGTATTCATCACCCAAAAGTGGGATTACATCGAGCGCAGCCTGACCACGGGACAGCTCAAGGGCAAACACGTGCTGACCAAGGCCAACAACTTTGAGATCAACTGGATGAGTTCTTACACCCTCTCTACGGTGGAGCAACCCGACCTGCGTTTCTTTAACCTGCGCTTTTTGCCCCGCGACGACCGCTTCCGGCTCAAGCCCTCCAGCGACCTGGTTCCCACCCGGATTTTCCGCGATATGGAGCAGGACAACTGGCACCACAAAGTCGATTTCTCCCTGCCCTTCGTCAACTGGGCCGCTCAGAAGTCCAAGTTTGATTTTGGGGCCAGCTACGTCACCCGGAGCCGTTCCTTTGGGGAAAACCGCTTTAACTTTAACAACTCTAGCTTTAGCGTTCCCGAAGGCGATCCCTTTCTCTACTTCAACGAGGAAAACCTACTCAGCGTCAACGACGATGGCAGCTACGCCGATGGAGGCAATGGCGTTTACGTCGTCGACAACACCAACTCCAGCAACACCTACGATGCCACCTCCAACGTCTTGGGAGCCTACGCCATGGTGGAGATTCCACTGATGAAAAAACTGAAACTGATCACGGGGCTGCGTTTGGAACAAACCAACATTCGCCTAAAGACCTTTGACGAGCAGTTGCTCAACGTCTTTCCCCTGCTCGACGGAGAGTCGGACCTGCTGAACAATACGGACGTCTTGCCCTCGGTCAATTTCAACTACGAATTTTCGGAAAACGCCAAGTTGCGCTTGGCCTACACCCGGACCCTGGCCCGCCCCACCTTCCGCGAGCTGGCCCCCGTCGACATCTACGATCCCACCAACCAGAGTATCACCGTGGGTAACCCCGACCTGGTCCGTACCCTGGTCGATAATGTGGACCTGCGCTACGAAATCTACCCCAACCCGGGCGAGATCATCTCGTTCAGCGCCTTTTACAAAAACTTTACCGACCCCATCGAAACGGTATTGAACACCCAAGCGGCCAATACCGAATTCACCTGGCGGAACGTAGAAGAAGCCTTCCTCTTCGGTGGAGAAGTAGAGGTTCGCAAACAACTGGAATTTATCGCCAATGCCCTCAAGGGCCTCAGCCTGGGTGCCAATTTCTCCTACGTCTTTACCCAGACCCAAATCGACGCACAGGAGTTGGCCCTGATCCTCGAGGACGATCCCAACGCCGACGATACCCGCGAGATGTTTGGACAAGCCCCTTATTCCCTCAACGCGCTCCTCTCCTACCGCAACGAAGGGGGCCTGGATGCCAACCTGAGCTTCAACGTAGTGGGACCACGGATCATCACCGTTTCGCGAGGAGCAACGCCCAACTTCTTCGTCAACCCCCAGCCCCTGTTGAATTTCAACGTATCCCACAACCTGGGCGAGCGCTTCCGCGTCAAGCTGTCGGTCAACAATATTTTAAACAGCGAATACCGCGAGACCGTAACGTTCAAGGATGTTGAATACCCCCTCTCCGTATTCGCTCCCGGAACGACCTACGGCTTGGGCATCAGCTACCAGTTTAGAAAATAAAAAACCCCGACTTTCGCCGGGGCCAAGATTTGTTTATTAATTTTTCCTCACAGCTTGCTGGGCAACAGGTCCAGCAGGCTGTTTTGTTTGGGATCGGGAGTGGTCAGTGCCAGAGACAGAGTTTGCGACGGCTAAAATTGAGGGATACGGCCTGGGAATGAAAAAAGGGAAAACCCAGGATACCGTCGAGTTGGACGCCGTATTCTGCCTCGAGTGCGGAGAGATCAACGAGGTAGTAATTCATCTCGTCCAGCGCCACCCGCCCGATTGACAATTGGTCAACGACCATGGTTTCTACTTTTTGCCGTTTGCCATCGACTTGGAGCAGGTGCCCATTTTTTAGCTTGCCCGGCAAACGGTCACGCCAGCGCGAATGTAGGATATTGATTTCCGAGCCGGTATCCAGCCCGAAGTAGGCGTTTTTGCCGCCCAGTTTGACTTTGACGATGGGTAGGTGATCGAGGAGGCGAAAGGCGGTACTGGCCCGTGGCGTCATTTTCCCATCGATTGGATTGCTGCGGAGTGAAAGGCGGATCAAACGGTTATCGAAGTCAATGAATACTTCCTTTCCTTTAATAAAGTCGTAGCCGATCAGGCCATCGATGGAGCGTCCGGTCAGGTCTTCAAAGCTGCGCATGTCCATCGTGGCGGCGGATACCCCGTGGAATTCCCAACCTGCCCAACGAAAATGGTCGACCTCGACCTGCCCCAGCTCCGTCTCGCCGAGTACCCCATTGGCCCGCTGGTGGCCTTTCACCCGCTGTCGGGTGTTGAGCACCAGGCCGGGGGCACCGGTATCAAAAATAAAGTGAGCGCGTCGCCCGTTCAGATCGGCCTCCACGAAGATCATTCCCCCCGCTAATTCGAAGGGGGTGTAACTCGTGCTCGGCCAGGTATTTTCTGTGGTAGAGAAATCGGTACTGGGTGGGGAAGAAAGGCCCAAGTAGGCTAGACCACTCTGCCCCAGAAGCGACTCACTCAGCAACATGATCAGAATCATTGTGCGCTTCATAGGCTGAAATTTAGTGCAATTTAAACATTTTTTGATAAAGAATTAACATTCAGTTAATATTGAACTTAATTTATCATCAAAAAGTGCCCCAAACTCAGCTATTTTCCATACTCCGCATCATAAGGTAGGCCAGATAGCCCTCATCCCGATTCAGAACGCCCAGTCGATTGTTGGTCAGGTGCAGGTAGTCGGCGTACTGCATCCAGCACTGCTTCTCCAAAGGCGACAAAACCGCATCACCAGTGTTATAGAATTGGTAGTGTAGTGGGCGCCGTACAAAACGCTGGTCCTGTAGGGCGTAGCGCAGGGTCTGCGCCAGCTCTCGTTGGTGCTCAATCCAGTCGTTGAGCAGGGGCTCCTCGAAGGTACTGCCCGCCAGCAGGGCTCCCCAGAGTTGCTCGTGGTAATCGATCAGGACGGCTCGTTGTTGGTCAAAGGCTGCGGCGAAGGCCGCCAGGGTGTCTCGCTCCCGGGTCTCGCGCTCGCGATGGTCTCCGGTGTCGGGGTGGCGGAAGGCCCGGGGTAGCCAGTTGTAGAAAAAGAACTGAAAGAAAGATCGGGCTTCCGCCCGCTGCATTCCCCAGCCGTGGACCGCACAGAGGTGGAGCTTGATGGCCAGCCCCAGCGCGTCATCGTACTCCCAGTTTTTTGCCCGCGGCGCAATGTTGGCGAGGACGATCCGGGAGGAATGGAAAAAAGTCTCCTCGGCGATGGCCACACCGACGGCGCCACCGTAACGCTCCCACTCGGGTTGGTAGGCAATGAATTGAATAGAATTGTTGGGGTGCCACTTAAAATCATCCGGCAATTGGGGGGGATACTCCGGTTCGGTCCGCTCGGAGGGCAGGCGCTCGAAATAGGAACCGAAATGCTCGCAGAGATTGGGGTAGAGCACTTCCCGCAGGGTATCGGGCCGTCCCAGTAGGCGCAGGCGCAGGTGGGGCCCGCGTTCCCAGTAACGGATGAAGAAGTACTTTTGTGCTATACCGGTTTGCAGGGTGGTGTTGAGATAAGGCAGAACGGCATCCGTCAGGAAGGATTCCCAGGGTTCGTTATAATAGAGGTGGGCAGAGAGCCACTGAGCGCTTTCTTTACTAGACATTTGACTTTTTTTGAGACCGAGTGTTCCCCCCAGTACCACAAAATCTTAGCCAAAAGTATAATATAAGTTGCAAAAAGACACCCCGACTGATCGAGGATCAATCGGGGCGCACATTTTTAACCAATTTCTATTTGGAATAGGGTGTGTCTGGAAATTATCCTTCGGCGCATCTTTGGCATCTTTTGAACCTAATCGTCCGCTCTTTATCCAGCCGTAGCTATGGCTACGACAGGAGAAGGTAGCGTCGAGCAGAACCAAAATCTGCTTAAGCTGCATCCAAAAACAGTTGCCAGAAACACCCTAGCTGTCCTTATTATCTTCTACTTCTTCGTATTCGACGTCGGTCACGTCTTCGCCCGCACCGTTGGCATTGCCACCTTCGGCGCCGTCTTCCGCAGTGGGGCCTTCGCCCGCACCACCGGCTTCGTTGGCGGCCTGAGAAGCGGCGTACATTTCCTGGCTAGCGGCTTGCCAAGCGGTATTCAGCTCGGCGGTCGTACTTTCGATCTGGTCCATGTCCTGGGCCTTGTGGGCTTCCTTGAGCTTTTCCAGGGCACTTTCGATCGGTGCTTTTTTCTCCTCCGGCACCTTATCGCCAAACTCTTTGAGTTGCTTCTCGGTCTGGAAGATGAGGGTATCCGCGGCGTTCATCTTGTCGACTTTCTCGCGGGCTTCCTGATCCGATTTGGCATTGGCTTCGGCTTCGGCTTTCATCCGAGCGATTTCTTCCTGCGAAAGACCGGTCGAAGCCTCGATGCGGATGCTCTGCTCACGCCCCGTCCCCTTGTCTTTGGCCGCAACGCTGAGGATACCGTTGGCGTCCATATCGAAGGTCACCTCGATCTGGGGCATACCCCGTGGGGAGGGAGGAATACCGTCGAGGATAAAGCGGCCGACGGGACGGTTGTCCTTCGCCATGGGGCGCTCCCCCTGTAGGATATGGATCTCGACCGAGGGCTGATTGTCCGCTGCGGTGGAGTATACTTTGGATTTCTTGGTGGGAATCGCGCTGTTGGACTCGATGACGACGTCGTACACCCCGCCCATCGTTTCGATACCGAGGGACAGCGGCGTTACGTCAAGCAGCAGGACGTCCTGGACGTCACCACTCAGTACCCCACCCTGGATGGAGGCGCCGATGGCCACCACTTCGTCGGGGTTGACCCCACGGTTGGGCTTTTTGCCAAAAAATTCTTCAACGGCCTGCTGGATCCGTGGAATCCGGGTAGATCCTCCTACGAGGATGACTTCGTCGATTTCGCTCTTGTCCAAACCGGCATCCCTCAGCGCCAGTTCGCAGGGCCGCAAGGTCCGGCTGACCAGGTCATCGGCCATTTGCTCAAATTTGGCGCGGCTGAGCTTGAGTACCAAGTGCTTGGGTACGCCATCGACAGCGGTGACGTAGGGCAGGTTGATTTCGGTCTCGGTACTGGAGGACAATTCGATCTTGGCCTTTTCGGCGGCGTCTTTCAGACGCTGGAGGGCCATGGGATCTTTGCGCAGGTCGATGCCTTCTTGGTCCTTAAAGGAGGCGGCCAACCAGTTGATGATGACTTGGTCAAAATCATCTCCACCGAGGTGGGTATCTCCGTTGGTAGACTTTACTTCGAAAACGCCTTCCCCCAGTTCGAGGATCGAGACGTCGAAGGTACCACCACCGAGGTCGTACACGACGATGGTCATATCTTTGTTGCGTTTGTCGAGGCCGTAGGCCAGGGCAGCGGCGGTAGGTTCGTTGATGATGCGGCTGACCTTCAGGCCAGCTACTTCACCCGCTTCCTTGGTCGCCTGACGCTGGGAATCATTAAAATAAGCGGGAACCGTGACGACGGCTTCGGTGACCTCTTGGCCGAGAAAATCTTCGGCAACCTTTTTCATTTTCTGGAGCACCATCGCCGAAATTTCCTGGGGGGTGTAGAGCCGTCCGTCAATGTCGACCCGCGTGGTGTCGTTGTCTCCTTTGACCACTTTGTAGGCCATCCGTTCTACCTCACCGCTGACTTCGGAAAAACGCGTTCCCATGAATCGCTTGATCGAAGAGATGGTTCTGGTTGGATTGGTGATGGCTTGACGTTTTGCGGGATCGCCAATTTTGCGCTCGCCATTGTCCATGAAAGCCACTACGGAGGGAGTGGTCCGTTTTCCCTCATCGTTGGGAATGACCACGGGCTCGCTGGCTTCCATTACGGCAACGCAGGAGTTGGTGGTTCCTAAATCAATCCCGATAATTTTACCCATTTTATTCTAGCTTTTAAATCGTTTAAATTAATGGTAAACAGAAGGGGTATTATTCCTTGTGCTCATACTTACAATCGGGGGAGATCAATAGTAATGCCAAGCCCCGAGAGCCGACAAAAGTGCAGATTTGGCAAAGATTTAAGGAGTAGAAGTGTCAAAAAAGAGGAAACGAGTGTCAGGCTGGCTTGGACGTGAGATGACAAAAAGGCAGCCTGACACTCGGGAAAGGGCCTACTGGAAGTTGAGCGGTGCGGTAAACTGACCGATCCGTAGGCTGTCACGGGAGCGGGTGTTGAGGATAAAGCCATCCACCAGTACCGTATTGGTAGAGGAGAATACCCCAAAACCTTCGCTGAGGTTGGTGTAAGTGGGAATAACTTGAGAGGAGGTAATACCGGTATTGACTTTACCTTGTTCGATGTAGCGACGCACCTCGGGGCCACCGCCGTCGACTCTTACCGATACGCTCACAAAACGACGTATCATACCGGGAACGACGTCGATATTGCTGCCCATAAAGCGGAACAGGTCGTTGCCGGGGATGGTCCGCGTCTGGGTACCGTTCGAATTTTCGTCGGGGATGATGCTCCGGGCGAGGTCCCAGGTGAGGGTACGGGGAAGCCACTCGCTTTCGTTGACGTCTCGCTCCTCGTAGTGTAGGATAAAACTCAGGTCAAAAATGTCCGTATCTTCCGTTGCAAATTTCCAACCCGCATTAAAGTTGGTATTAAATTGAATGTTGCGGTTGAGGTTTTGGTTGGGGCTCACCAGGTCGAGATCGGAGGCGACGGAGGTTTCGGCCGTCACCAGCTCTAGGTCGTCTCCGCGGTTGAGGATGAGTTGCAGTCTTTCGCCGCTGTTGAACCGTCGGTCACCAGGAAGCACCAATTTGTAGAGGAAATTGGGGGACGTGGCGAAGGCACCGCCGTCTTCTCGGGGAAATCCCTCATCGTCTCCATTGACCCGCTCCAGGGTAAAGACTTCCTCCGTACGGAGGATTTTGATTTGGGCGGTCAGATTGTCGTAGTACAGAGAATCGGGGATTTGGGCGAGTTCGAGTGCCGAATTTTGGGGATCGATAAAGGCCTTTTCAATACGGATAAGGTGCACCGAATCCTGCCGATCAATCAGCCCGTACACAACGGGAATGTCCTTCCATTCCGTCACCAATTCCAATTCATTGTCACAGGCGCTAAAGAGCACCGACATCAGGACAACCAGTCCGAGTAAAGAGCATTGTTTCATGCCGCAAATTTAGTTTTTTTTACCAAAACAAACCCAAAACAATGAAAGCATTGACGTTAAGTAGACCTTTCGATCGGGCATTGATTTGAATTCTAACGCAAAAAAAATAGCATTAGTCCGAGGCGCTAAAGTCTTTTCGACGGAATGCCCAAAATTGTCAATGGATGAAGGGCAAGGCCCCCTCGGAAGGGCCCGGGTAGTGCGCCGTCGTTATTTTTGAGGGCAATACGAACAAAAGACCTATCTTAGCTCCGCTAGCATCCAGCGCAATAACTTTACAGCCACCAAACTATGTCACTACACAAAGAAGTCAAGCGGGTAACCGCCCATATTTTACAAGCCATGAAGGCCCGCGGGGAAAAAATCAGCATGCTCACGGCCTACGATTATTCCATGGCCCGCATCCTGGATGAGGCCGGAACCGACGTTTTACTGGTCGGTGATTCGGCCTCCAACGTCATGGCGGGACACGAGACTACCCTCCCCATTACCCTCGACCAAATGATCTATCACGCCAGCTCGGTCATTCGGGGGGTCAAACGGGCACTGGTCGTCGTCGATTTGCCCTTTGGCTCCTACCAGGGCAATTCCTCCAACGCCCTGAAATCCACCATCCGGATCATGAAGGAGGCGGGCGCCCACGCGGTCAAAATGGAAGGAGGGCAAGAGATCGCAGAGTCGATTACGCGGGTGCTATCCGCAGGGGTGCCCGTGATGGGTCACCTGGGCCTGACGCCACAGTCGATCTACAAGTTTGGAACCTACACCGTACGAGCCAAGGAAGAAGAGGAGGCACAAAAATTGATTCGCGACGCCCAGCTCTTACAGGAATTGGGTTGTTTCGCCATCGTCTTGGAAAAAATTCCCGCCAAGCTGGCCAAACAAGTCTCCGAATCCCTCGTTATTCCTACCATCGGCATCGGTGCGGGACCGGATGCCGACGGGCAAGTACTCGTCCCCCACGCCCAGCTGGGCATCGCCTAGGCTTTTCAGCCGCGTTTTCTCCGTCGCTACATGGAGCTGTTTGATTCGATCAAGGAGGCGGTGCAATTGTACATCCGGGACGTCAAAGAACGGGATTTCCCCAACGATAAGGAACAATACTAGACCCCGCCCCAATAGCCGCCCTCCGGCAAACGTTGCCAAATTAAAGCGGCACCAAATTTTAAAATTGCGGAAACCGTGTTTCGAAAAATACTGATCTTACTGGCCCTCGTGGGGAGCGTGGCAGCCTTTTTGGGCTACCAAAAGTACCGGGAGGTTTTTGCCCCCATCGTCCCCGCCACCCTTGCCGAAACCCACTTGTACATCCCCACCGGAGCGAACTTTGAGGAGGTCCGGCGTCTGCTGACGGAGGGAGGCTACCTGATCGATCCGGCGTCTTTCGAGTGGCTTGCCGAACGGATGAATTACAAAAAGTCCGAGATGCGATCGGGGCGTGTTGAGATCCAAGCGGGTTGGAGCAACCGCCAGCTCATCGGCCACCTCCGGGGGGGCAAACAGGCGACGGTCAAAGTGGTGCTCAATAACGAGCGGCTCATCAGCGACATCGCCGGCAAGGTGGCCCGCGCCATCGAACCGGACTCCCAAGCGATTTACCGACTCCTCAGCGATCCCGAGTTCTTAGATCGCAAGGGATACACCGAGGAGCATTTGCTGTCCCTCTTCATCCCCAACACCTACGATTTCTTCTGGAACACCACGCCCGTACAGTTTTT
>CALCCH010000072.1 GCA_937899855.1 uncultured Saprospirales bacterium
CATGGGCAACGTCAACGTCCAACACGAATTTCGCCCCGGTACCAAACTCAACTTTGACCTGGATTACCTTTTCTACGAAGACGAAAATCCCAATACCTACGATAACGATTTTTTTGACGGAGGGGGCAACCTGCTGCGTCGGGAAGACACCCGGAGCGATAAATTTACCCCCATCAACATCGCCGTGGGCCAACTGGCTTTTGAACACCAATTTGGCGAAAAGTGGAAGTACGAAGGCGGCGCCAAGATGGTGCGCTCCGAATTTACCAACGAGGTGAGCGTGGAGACCCTGGTCAACGGCGACTGGATCGAAAACCCCACCTTTACCAACCAGAGCGACTTGCAAGAACGCATCTACGCCGTCTATTCTTCCGCCGATTTTAAGGCCAACGAACAAAACAGCTTTAAGTTTGGCCTGCGGTACGAATACACCGACTCTCAGTTGGATGCCGAAAAGGAAGGACGCGTGGTCGATCGGCAATTTGGCAGCCTTTTTCCGAGCGTCTTTTACTCCCGTACCCTCAACGAAAAGCAAAGCCTCAACGCGACCTTTACCCGCCGGATCTCCCGCCCGACCTTTGATGACATGGCCCCCTTCGCCATCTTCCTCGATCCGACTACCTTCTTCTTTGGCAATGCTGCCCTCCAACCCGCGCTTTCCAACAACGTCAAGGTCGATTACCGCTACGAATCCTTCCTCTTTAGCATCCAGTACACCTACGAGGACAGCACCATCGCCGGCTTCCAAGACGACGTGGTGATTGAGGAAAACACCCAGGCCTTTCGCCCCATCAATCTCAAAAATACCCAGTCCTGGTCCGCCTCGGCTACCTTGCCTTTTTACATCGGTAACTTCTGGGAGATGCAAAACAACGCCAACGTCCTTTGGATCGTGCTCAACTCCTTCTTTGAGGGTACGCCCGTCCGGCAGACGGCCCTCAGCTACAACTTCAATACCAACCAAACCTTTAAGCTGCCCCGGGATTTTTCCTTCGAAGCTTCCGCCTTCTACAATTCGGCGGGCATCTTTGGCCGGGCCCGTTACCAGCCCATCTGGGGCGTCAATGTAGGGCTTCAAAAACGCCTGGCCAACAACCAGGGAACCCTGCGTTTCAACGTCGCCGACCTCTTTAACTCCATCGTCTTTCGCGTGGGAACCGACCTGCCCGAACTGGGATTCACCACCAATCGCCGCTTCGATTTTAGTCAGCGCACCTTCCGCCTGAGCTACTCGCGTACCTTCGGCAACAACAAACTCAAAGCCTCGCGTCGTCGGGGAACGGGATCGGAGGAGGAGCGCGGTCGGGTGAATAATTAAAGTTCCTCCCGCAGCCGTCGGTAGTCCGCCGGAGGGCGGACCCCGTCCGTTCGGACCCCACCATCCGCTGATGAGGACACCCCCTCGTAAGTCACTACCCACCCGCAACCGCTCGCCTTACTCCACCCATTGACCTTGCCCCATCGCTTTCCCCGGCACCGCCGCCGTCCCGGGCAAGGCTCACCATTTACAGTGATTTTTTGAACTCCCATTATCGGTGATTGAATACCGTGGCGAAACCCTCCAATATGCGCGTGTGCATTTATCAACCCTCCCAACGAATCCTGCTTATGACCACAACTCACCGACTACGCGTCACCGTTCTCATGATCCGACAAACCACGAAAATTGGCTTCCCCGGGCCGCGCCCGATTTTCCTGTCGGCCCAAACCCTCCAAAACGGACCCTCCGACGACTGGATCGAATTGGTCTGTCGGCATCGGGAGACCCTCGATTGGGAGCGCGACAAAAAGTTGTTGCCGATGCCCAACAAAGATTTTATTCAGGCCGAACTCAACAAAACCACCAACCAGATCGACGTCTTCGACTGGGACGACCGCTCCGGAGTGGTGTCCATCATTCAGAATTTTGACCTCACCAATACCTACGCCGTAGCGCGGACCGTACTCGATATGTACCAAGAGACCCTCCAGCAGCCTTACATCAACAGCAGCTCCATTACCTTCGACTACCGGGAGGCTTGGGGCAGTAAACTGGCCATCAACATCTAAGCGCACGAGGGAGAACCCATCGGGGTGTACAAGTTCAACAAGCAGAGTCAAATCAATACGATCGAACTGGGGCGCTGGGCGACTGGACCGACTACGGATCGGTATTACAACTACATCTGCCGCGATTTTGATGGGATCGCGCACGAAGCGGGACACGCCGTTTTTCGAGACATCCGATCCGACCACTATAACCACTTCCCCAAACACCTCGAAACCAAAGCCCTGGAAGAATCCTTTGCTGACCTGACTTGTATCTTGGCACTCCTCTACCAAATGGACGTCAGTCAAGCCATCATTGCGGATACCTGCGCCGAACCCCGCCAAGAAAGCTTCCTGACCGAGATCGCCGAAAGCCTCAGTGATTACCGCCGCTCCATCAAGTTCGACAGTACCCTCACCGTCGACCAGGCTCGGGACGCCGCGCCCAGAGAACGACGCTACAAAATGGGCCTCGTCTTTTCCAATGCCCTGTTTCACTTTACGGTGGAGCTCTTCGAAATGCACGTCGACCGTACGGTCCATAATCCCGTCAAAGTGCTCTACGAAACCGGTAAGCTGATCCGTACCCTAGTCATCCGCAGTCTTTACGAGACCCGCCACATCCTGGACCTGACCTTTGGGCAGCTGGCCAAGTCGCTGGGCGACAATATCGAGCAGTATTACCCACAATACGTCGCGGAAATCATTTCGGACAATGGCGACCTGGCCAGTGTCCTGACCCTATTCCGCAATGCTTTTTCCGAGCGCGGCATCGCCATTGCCGAGCAATTGGATGCGCCGTCCGGGAGCCGTAGCAGCGATCATTCCCAGGAGTCGGAAGAAACTGAGGACCCTCCAATCCGACCCCTCTACGACCGGCACTGCTACCTGGCACTTTCCGAAGGTACCGTCGACGGAGCGGCCAATGCCGTAAAAAACCATTACCTCCACCTCTACTTCAACCGGAAGATCGACGGAGAATACTACGAGATTACTGGAAGCCCGGAGGGTATTCTCAACGAAGCGGATGGTACCCGAAGCTACGAGGGGATCGAAGTAGAAGAAAGACTACAACCGGATGGAGCGCTTCACTACTACCTTACCGTCCACTGCCAAGTGGTAGCGGACCCCAAAGTATCCACGAGTGTCCGCCGGAGAAATGTACTTTGTTTTCCCGTTGTCCCCAGCGCGACCGCCCTGAGTTGGGATAAGATCAAATTCGTCCTCAAAGTCAAGAAGAATGGCGAGGAGGGCGAAGAAGACACGATGGAGTTTGACGAAATTCCCCCGGAAGAACCCCTCAAGGACGAAAGCCAATTCTGAATGGATACGCCCCCTTTGATACCCTAAGAAAACAGGATAATAAAGAATAGAAGACAACTAAAACACAAATAAACACAATAAAAAGCCGTAATTTAAAGCAAGCGGCAACGCTCAAAAAAACACTTTTAAGTATGCAAATTCAAAACCGATGGTCCGGGGCAAGCCCCGCGTGGCTGGGAGTACTCGTCGGCGTCCTGCTGATGAGCTCCTGCTCCCTGACCCAAAGCAATTTCAAGCTGGCGGATCATTCCGCCCAACGCACCAACATCGACAGCCTGACCCAAACCTGTTGGGAAGAAAGGGTCGACAATGCCGGGCTGGCCCGTATCCTGGGCCAGGAAGCCCTGGAGACTTCCCGCGGTATCGACTATTCCACGGGGATTGGGCGGAGTTGTAAATGCCTGGCCTCCATCGCTTACGCCGAGCGGGCTTACGGGGCTGCGGATAGCCTACTCACCCAAGCCCTGGCGGTATTGGAGGCCAAATCCGAGCCCCCGCTCACGACGGAACAACGGGAATTGGTGGGACAAATTTACCTACAAATGGGAAATGTAAAGCTACGAAAAGATAGCCGTGAAGCCGGCTTGCAATGGTACCTAAGGGGAGCGGACTACGCCTCGGAGCATCAGTTGAGCTCCTTGGGCTTTTCCTTCGATTTGGCCATCGCTCGACAAAAGGGGGCTACCAAACAGTACCCCGCTGCCGACAGTTTGTTTCGCCAATTGATCCTCCGACAAGAAGTTGCCGACCGGCCCGCCCACCAACGGGGCAACGTCTATTACAGCTACGCTACCTTTTTGGCGCGTAGCAAAAAATACGAGGCGGCCCTGCAGTGGTTGGAAAAGGCCCGGGATACCTTCCGCGACCTGCCGGGCTACCAGCGCTATTACGCCATGACCCTCAACGCCCTGGTCAATCTGGAACAACGGCGGGGCCAGGTAGCAAAGGCGGAAGACTACCTGCGCCAGTGCCTCAACATCAAAACCCAGGTGACCCGGGGACAAAGCAACGACCTGTCCTACGAGTACCACAGCCTGGGCAATGTCTACCTCCGCAAAGAGGATTGGGCCAACAGCGAAGCCTTCTTTACCCGCGCCACCAAAATCGCCGAGGAGGCCAAAGACCACAAACTCCTGACCAAGACCCACCTTGGGCTGTCCCAACTGCACGCTCGGCAGCGACGCTGGGAATTGGCCCACGAACACCTCAAAGCGAGCTACGCCCAACGCGACAGCTTTATCTCCATCCAGCGAGCCGCCGCCTTGTCGAGCCTGCTTTCCCAGCACGAGAAGAAGGTGGCCGAAGAGGAGGCAGCCCGATCCAAAGTCCAGGCGGTCACGCTGCGGCAACGCATTTGGCTACTCCTCAGCTTGGTGGTAATCCTCGGGCTGGGGATTTTTCTTTTCCGGCAGTGGACCAAATACCGGCAGGGTCAATTGGAAAAGGAAAAGGAAATCCTCCAACGAGAAAATGAAATCCTCCTCAAGGAAGACGAGATCCGCGCCAACAACGCCCACGTCGACGGCCAGGAGGTCGAACGCAAACGCATCTCCGAGGCCCTTCACGACAGTATGGGTAGCAAACTCGCCGCCCTGCGGATGAACTTAGAACACTTTCGCGAGCACTGCGAGAACGTCCTGCCCCAGCAAGGCCACCTCCTGCTCAAAAACCTCTCCCTGGTCGACGAAGCCATCGGCTACAATCAGAACCTGGCCTACCAACTGATGCCGCCCACCTTATTGCGCCTGGGTTTGCCCGCCGCATTGCTGTCTCTCAAAGACCGGATGGAGTCCGAAAAATTGCGGATCGAAGTCCACATCTACGGGATGGAGCAGCGCCTACCGGAGAAGCTCGAACTGTCCCTTTACCGGACCGTGGAGGAGCTCCTCAAAAACAACATCAACCACGCCGGTGCCACCGAGGTCAGCATTGAACTGACCGAACACGGGGGCCAGAGCTTTAACCTGATCGTGGTCGACGATGGCCAGGGCTTTGAATACGATTCCCAAAAAACGAACTTGGGAATGGGCTTGAGTAACATCAAATCGCGGGTCGAACATTTTAAGGGAACTTTTACCATCGATAGTGCCATTGGTGCTGGAACAACCGTTATCTTAGACCTGCCATTTCCCGTGGCGGAATTGGCCACCTCCTAAACCGATGATCATCAATCGACCAAATCCACCAAACGTATGAAAGCCGCTTCCCAAGCCATTCGTATCGCCATTGCTGACGACCACCAGATCATCATCGACGGAA
Source organism: uncultured Saprospirales bacterium (assembly GCA_937899855.1). Classification (GTDB taxonomy): domain Bacteria; phylum Bacteroidota; class Bacteroidia; order Chitinophagales; family Saprospiraceae; genus CALLVY01. The sequence goes on from CALCCH010000072.1 coordinate 5,611, forward strand.
TCAAGGCCCTGCTCGAAGGGGTCGCCGATATTGAAATCATCAGCGAAGCCCTCAATGGGGTCCGTCTGCTGGAGCAACTGGCGGGGGGCTGTCGCCCCGATATCGTCCTGCTGGACATCAGCATGCCCGAACTCGATGGCATCCAAACGGCGCGGGCCATCATCAAGGACTATCGCGATATCGACATCCTCATCCTATCGACCCACGATGAGCGGCGTTTGATTCACGAGATTTGGAAGATGGGCATCGAGAGCTACGTGGTCAAGTCAGCTTCCAAAGATGAGATGATCCGGGCCATTCGCATCATTGCCTCGGGGGGCTCTTACTTTAGTCCGGCCATCAAGGAAAAACTGCGGAAAATGGGGCCGGGCAACAACGAATACCGCGTCGCCGTACACCCGATTTCCCTGACCAAGCGAGAGATCCAAATCCTCAAGCTCTTCGCTATGGAATATACCGGTGAGGAGGTGGCCAAGGAATTGTTTATCAGTAAAAATACCGTAGAAACCCACCGCAAGAACCTGCTGCGCAAGACCAAATCCAAGTCGACCATCGGTTTGGTCAAATTTGCCCTCAAACACAAAATCCTCTAGGGGGTCAAAATGACCTCACTACATATGGTGATTTCTTTAAGTACCTATCAGTTGGGATTGTCCTCCGAATCGATTTCCGCTAACTTGACTACCGAAAGCCGATCGCCTCCCCTGGATCAACGGAGCGGTTGGCTTGCCTTAGTAAGTTAAGTTTATGCTTTACGCTCTCTTTCGGAATCCGAACGTCCGAAAAATTTGAAGTCGCCCCGCCGATACCAGGAAGGAGGGGGCGACTTTTTCGTTGGGCCAGGACTCAGGGTTCGGGTTTGGTAAATTCCAACAGGGCCTCCTGGAGCGGATCCGCCCCTTCCCGTTGCAGGTGTAGGGCGAAGGGCTCGTAGGGCAGGTGGTAGTCCTTGGTGGTCAGTTTCCAATACAAGATGCCCCGCAGCAGGTCGTATTCCCGATTGATGGCGTGGAGGGCCCGTACCGCCAGGGTCCTTTCCTGCTGATCCGGTTTTTGCTGGGACCACACCAGCAATTCTTTTTCTCCGCTGGCCTCGGCAATCGAAAAGCCAAAGCCTTCCCAGGGCATCAGCGTACAATTTTGGCGGTAAATGTAACCCAGTTCGGTAAACAAAACCTTGTGATCGAGTCCCCGCTGCTGCTGAAAATCGGCCAGCTCGGCAAAGACGCCTTTCCAGGAATGGTAAATCTCGTCGTACTGGCTCATGGTATCGCTGGGGGGCTGGAGCTCGCGGAGTTTGAAGTAGGCATTGATGCCGATGTAATCCAGGCTGTCCCAGAACTGGACCTCTTGGTAGTTGTCGAAGTTGGCGGCGTAGGTGAGGGCCCCGGGGTAGACACCCCGGATTTGGGCGATGAGGGCGTACCAGTGGTCGAGGACGGTGGCGCGGCGTTGGTTGATGGCGGCGAGGGGATCGGCTTGTGGGGCGTAGGCCACCTGGCGGGCCCAAGTCTGCTTGGCGGCTACCTCGTCGCGGAGGTAGTTTTCGAGGGAGGCGTAATTGACTTCCTTGCCGCGTACCCAGAGGTCCTCCGGTGGGATCTGGCTGCTGAAGGCCATCCGGTCGGCGATGTATTCCTCCTGTCGGTCGGGGTGGAGGTAGTAGGCTTCCAGCTCGGGGATGGTGGTAAGGGGGCGGGTGGCGGAAAGCAAACGCAGCTCGCTGCCGATGGCCAATACGTCGACGTCGTAGCGGTCGGCCACCCGAGCCCAGCGCTCCAAAAATACGCCGTACCAGTGGAACCAGTTTTGGAGGAGGCTATCGGTAGCCGGCATGGTCATGCCGTGCCAGAGGAAGGCATTTTCGGAGAAGTAATGATCGAGGGCAATGCGGGGGATGAGGACCACCTTCATCCCGGCCCGTTTGGCGGTCCGGATCTCCTTGATGACGTAGGGTTCGTGCTCTTCCCACCAGATGTTGTCGCTGTCCCAGATGCCCTGGCGCGCGTACACCGTCACCGACACGGTATTCATCCCCACGTCCCGGAGGGTCCGGACCCAATCGCGGTGACTGGGTTCGTTGATCTGGATGCCTCCCAGGAAGAAGTCGGATTCCGGCAGTGGGGGGCGGCAAGCCCAGCCGATCAGCAGTATCAATAGTAAGAGGCTTCCCGCCCCCAAGTAATTGGGTCTTGTCATGTTGGTCGATGTCGTTGCGGTCTTGGTATTTTGCTCGCCCCCGGGACAAACCCCCTTGGGGCTACCCAAGTTAACTGGTTTTGGCGCATAAGGTTGCCCGGATGTCATTTCCTGATTATTTTTAACTTTTGTAGCCACTCGGGGAATCCCCAGCAGGTGTTGACCCGAGGGACTCGCAGTACTTTTGTCACGTCTAAAAACGCCGCTTCCACATGCCCAGTATCGCCTTTGACATCTACGGAACCCTCATCGACCCTCTATCCGTTGGGCACCTGCTGGAGGAAATGCTCGGGGACCGGGCCGCCGCCTTCAACCAACTTTGGCGCAGCAAGCAACTGGAATATTCCTTCCGCAAGGCCGCCATGCGGCAGTTCAACCACTTTACGGAATGCACCCACCAGGCCCTCCAGTACACCGACGCGGTTTTGGGTACCCAGCTCTCCAGCGCCGACCAGGCCCGACTGCGCGCCGCTTACCGCCGCCTACCCGCTTACCCCGGAGTGCCCGCCACCCTGGCCCAGCTCCGCAAACGGGGCCACGAACTCCTCGCCTTTTCCAATGGCAAAAAAGCCGATCTGCTGGCCCTCTTCGAAGGGGCGCAGTTGGCAGCGCACTTTGATCAAGTCCTGAGCGTCGATGAGGTGCGGACCTTTAAACCCGCCCCGGAGGTGGACGAATTGCTCGTCCGTTAGCTCCGGTCGGATCGCTCGGCTACTTGGGTGGCCTCCAGCAACAGTTTTGACCTCATTGGGGCGGGGGCCGTGGGGCTACCGACGGTCTGGCTCCAACGGCCCGGACAGGTGTTCGATCCCTTTGGCTACGCCCCCACCCGGGTCATCTCCCAAATCGGCGACTTGTCCGATTTATTTTGAGCCCCTGCGGGGGATTCCTACCTTTGGGGGCATGAAGCAGATCTCCGAACTGGTCGACTTGCTCGATCTAGAAACCATCGAAGACAATATTTTCCGGGGCCGCAGCTACCGTACTCCCTGGGGAAGCATTTTTGGGGGACAGGTCCTGGCCCAGGCCCTGGTGGCGGCCACGCGTACGGTCCCTGCCGATCGCGCCTGTCATTCCCTCCACGCTTACTTTATCCTCCGGGGCGACATTGAGCACCCCGTGGTGTACGAGGTCGACCGGATTCGCGACGGGGGCAGTTTTACCACCCGGCGGGTGGTGGCTATCCAGAAGGGACGCCCCATCTTTAACCTCTCCGCCTCCTTCCAACTGAGGCAGGAGGGACTCGAACATCAGATCAGCATGCCCGAGGTTGCTCCGCCCGAGGAATTGCTCACCGATACCCAATTGTCGGAAAAACGGGGCGAGCAACTCTCGGAGACCTTTCGATTTTACCAACGCAACCGGCCCATCGAATTCCGTCCGGTGGAGGATTTTCCCCTGGGCAGCTACGCCTTTGACGACGAAGTGGCCCACGAGCCTTTTCGCCACGTTTGGATCCGCGCCGTGGGCGACTTGCCCACCACGTTTGCGGGCCATCGTCAGCTATTGGCTTTCGCCTCGGATAGCAATTTGCTGGGGACGGCGCTGCTGCCACATCGACATCAAATCGGGGGGATGCGGGAATTGCAACTGGCGAGTTTGGACCACGCGATGTGGTTTCACCGCGACTTTAGGATGGACGATTGGCTGCTTTACGCCCTGGAGAGCCCCAGTGCCTCCAACGCTCGGGGCTTCGCACGGGGGAACATCTTTCGGCGCGATGGCCGCTTGGTAGCTTCGGTCGTACAGGAAGGCCTGATTCGGCGGCGGATCAGGGGTTGACGAAGTAAACTTCCTGGATTTTGTCCTGCGCAATTTTGTAGATCGCGATGGCCTCCATCTGCTGGGCGGGCTGGTCGGGAAACTGGAAAAAGAGCTTTTCGTGGTCGATCACGGTATTGGGCGTAACGATGCGGTTGACGACTTCGCAGTGGAG
>CALCCH010000073.1 GCA_937899855.1 uncultured Saprospirales bacterium
ACCCTGATCGACAGCACCCAAGTCCGACTCTTCTCCTTGGGTGGCAACGGTTCTAAACACAAATCTTGGTGCCGCTTCATCAAATTGGAATACCAGGAAGAAGTTCTACCCAACGCCGCCGTTCCCATGATGATCACCCTCATGTCGGCCGAAGACCGTACCGGACGCGGGGGCGACCACATCCCCTTCCACGACCGCAACTATACCGCCATGCGTTTTACCGCCGCCCACGAACACGGCGATGCCTCCAATGGACCCGATTATCACGATCGTCAACACACCCAGGAAGATATTCTGGGCATCGATACCGATAACGACGGGGTGATCGATAGCTTCTTTGTCGATTTCAATTACCTTCGCCGCAATGCCCTCATCAATGCCAATGCCGCCGCCATGGCTGCTATCGGTCCCATTGCCCCCTTCAACGTCCTCCTCAGTACCACCGATACCGAAGGCGAAATCCGTGTCGAAGTCGTCGACAACAATGACTACAATCACTACCGCATTGGATTCCGTACCGATCAAATGGATTTTGATTCGGTTTATACCCTGGTCGGTGGAAAAGTCGATACGATCACCTCCACCCAGCGCTTCAACTGGATTACCGCCGCCTCGGTTGCCGATAACGTCGTCGAAAGTCTATTCTCCGCGGAGCGCCAGGCCGTCCTGGAATTTACCAATACCAGCACCAGCGAACCAGCCTCCGCCGAGCGCAAGCGGTACGAGCTGATGCCCAATCGCCCCAACCCCTTCGACGAGTCGACCATCATCGGCTGGATGGTTTACGATCCCCCGAGCGTAAATCGCGGAGAGGTCCGCATCACCGACCTCAATGGGCGCTTGGTCGAAAGCCTAGCTGTCGACCTCAAATTAGGACTCAATGAAGTCTTATACCGCCACGGTTACCGACAACTGGGCACCTTTATCTATAGCCTCGTGATCGATGGCCGGGTGGTGGATTCCAAACGAATGGTTTTTGCTAATTGAGAAAGCGCCAACTGAGGCCAAAGCGAATGAGAAAGTAGGGACGGGCGTGTAGCGGTGTTTGAAAGATAAAGTCGTTGGGGCGGAGGAATTGATTGAGGTTTTCGGTCTTGACGAAGGCCCGAACGGTTTTGACCTTGATGCTCAGGGAGAGGTCGATGATGGGTTGGAAGCCGTAGCGCTCGGTTTCCTGGAGGTGAAATTGCCCGAAGAGGTGCTGGTAGGCATTGGGCAAATAATTGCTATTCCACTGGACGTCGATGCCCAGTCGGGCCAGCATGACTTTGCGAAAGATACGCCCCCGGATGTAGAGTTGGTGCTTGCCGTAGAGGGTGGGCAGGGGCAGGAGGTCTTGTTGGGAGGAAAACTGCCAGACGAAGGTGTTATCGAGGTGAAGGACGCCCAGGCTAAAGTTTTGGCGGATGTAGATTTGGGGAACGTTGATGACCGTGGCGCTTTGCTGGGGTTGGGCGATGGTATCGAAGTAGATGTAGTTGTTGATCAGGTGGTACTGGCCACCGACTTCGGTTCCAAATTGGGGCAGGCGGTAGGTGGCGGCGAGGGTGGTTTCGAAGGTTTTGCGAAAGTCCCGTTCCCACACCAGGCTTTCCGTCACGTAGAAGCGATTTTGGATGTGGCTCGGTGCGTAGAGTTGCTGCTGCGCCCGCGCTTCGAATACGCCCAGCTGGCCCAGGTCAATTTGCAGATCGCCACTGAGGTGGTAGTCGCCGATGTTTTGGAGCAAGCTGTAGTGGGCGTAGGTGAGCAGCTGGATCTGAGGGGTAGGGGCAAATTTCCAATTGCCGGTCAGTAGCAAGTTGTTGAGCGTCTGGGTGGGCACGGGTTCCTGTTCCAGGCGAATCAGTCGGTGGATCAAACCCACCTCCAGCTTACCCCGGTTCTTGCTGGCCGTACGCCCCCCCCCATCCTGTCTCGCCGTACCGATGCGAAACGTATTCTCCAACACGCGCTCCCGAATGTAATGCCGCAAACCCTGATTGTGAACCTGGTAGCGCCCGTAATAAGCCGAATCCGCCGCCAGGCTGATGTCCGAAAACTTGTACCAATTGTTGGCGTAGCTGATCTTGTGAAAAACCAAAAATTCCCGCTTCCAAGGACGGCGTACCTTTTGAGGCGGTGGGATCTGCGCACTGCTGTCGGTCCGCACCATCGTATCCAGTACCTCGGTCGTCCCATCCGTCAAGGCGGTTACTTCCAAACTATCGACCCCCGTCAAAGTATCCGGCGGGGGAACCTCCGTGCTGGGCGGTGGTGGGCCCGCCCCCTTCTTGCGCTTGCGCCGGCGCGGCTGATTTTCCCGCGGCCCCACCAGCCGAAAATAATGCGCGTAAGCCACTTCCTGCTTTTGGTAGCGCGTCTCGGCCGCAGCATCCGCACCCACCCCCCGAAAGGCCATCTTGGTCCCTTCGAGCAGCACCGGTACCGTGCCCTCCTCACTGCGGTTGGTCGTCGTGACGCTGCTGGTATCGATGCCGCCATTGTGGCCCTGAAAACTGGAATTGTGGGTAAAGGTGAAATAACCATCATAGGTTCCACTGGGGTGGTGGTACCAAAAGCCCGTACCGAGGGCGGTATTCTTAGCCGCCTGGTTTTTGTACACCCCCGCGTGGTTGATCCGCAAAAAGTCGATGCTCATATTGACCTGGGGGCCAAAATTGCGACTAAAGTCTACCGATAGGATTTGATCTTGCTGCGTACGCCCCTGGGCAAAGGCGGCGTCGGTAAAGGCCTTGTCGATCACGTAAAAGGGAATGCTATCGGAAGGAAGGTAGTAACCGTCGAATTGGTGCAAGCCGATGTCGTAGCCCCGGCGGAAGACCGGTTCGAAAACCAACTGCTGCTGGGGAGTTCCGACGTTGCCCAGGTTGATCCGCTCGATGCCTTGGCCGCGGGAGGGCTGGGGTTGGTGAAAGTGGTTGCTGAGTAAGGTGTCGTCGTAGGAGATCAGCACCTTGGGGTTGGGGACGTAAAAATAGGAAACGTCAAAAGTATCGGGTTCGACGAAGATTTGCTCCAAAAAGCCACTGTCCCCAGTCGTGGTACCCCGTGGGGGCGCTTGCGCCCACAGGGTACCCGGACCGAAGATCCCAAAGAAAAAGACAAACAAATAGAGATGTACTAGTGGCCGCATGTGCTGTGTTCCTAAATCGCGCGCAAGATAAGAAATTTCGAGTCCTGCTGAAACCTAAAGAGGCCGCGATGCGATCGGAGGTTGCGCCCACCGGTTTTTATTCCACCATCACCTTGCGCACGGCATTGATACCCGTTCCCCGGATGCGCAGCAGGTAAAGCCCCGGCGCCCAACTGGCGGGTGCCCGACTGCGCAGCGTATTGGCCCCCCGCAGCAAACGCGCGGGCTCGGTGGTGAGCAAGCGGCCCCGAACGTCGTACCACTCTAAATGAACGGCACTCTCCAGCTCGGGAAACTCGATTTGAATCTGTAATTCGTCCCGAACGGGTTGGGGCGACAGCTGAATCTGCCCGTCGTCCGCAAAGACGGGCTGGGTGGAAGTAACCATGGTATCGGCGTTGCAAGGCTCCGCCTGGTAGGCCTCACAATCGCGGGGCAGGGCCTCAAAGACGAACAGGCCATTGTTCATGTCCGAGATCAGGATGGTACCCGATTCAAACAGCGGATAGACCCCCCAAGCTCCCTGGTAGGTGGCTTCATCGGGGCCATCGAAGGTATCGTAAAAGGCGATGCGCTCGGGATTGAGCGGGTCGGAAACGTCAAACACCTGCAAGCCCTCGTGGTAGTAGGAAACGTAAAGCAAGTTGCACTTGACGATCAGGTTGAGGGGAATGCTGGTGCTGATGTTGGAGCCCGTATCAAAGGTCTTGGAAACCTCCAAGTTTTCTTCTTCGCACACGTCGATGACTTTGAGGTCGGTGCCCCAGGTCTCGTCGGCCATAAAGTAGTAGCGTCCCACCTCATCCAGCCAACCAGAGTGGTTGTAGCCCTGATGGTGATAAGAGGTCATGCTTTCGATCAGCTGGGGATTCTTCGGATCGGTGAGGTCGTAGATGAGGAAACCATCGAAGGAGCCACAGTTGAGGTAGGCGATGTTGTCGCGGACGTAGCCATCGTGGGCGTAGGGAACGTTCCCATCGGCCGGATAGCTGGCCAATTCCACGGGGCGCTCGGGGTCCTCCAGGGAGTACACGGCCACGCCTTTGGCCCCGTAGTCCGCGCCGAAGGCGTATAAACGGGCGTTGTCCTCATCGATAAAGACATTGTGAGCGGTCCGAAAATGTTCGTTGGAATCGTAGACCAAGGTCGTAGAATTGGGCAGGTCCGTCAGGTCGATGACCTGCAGGGTACTGGCACTGCCCTCGTCGGCCACGAGGTAGAGGTAGCCCCCGTAATCGTGAAAATCGCGGTGGATGATTTGCCGACCCTGCGCCCGTCCGGCGACAAAGGCCGAGGTCAACTCTACCAGGTTGCTTGGATCGGTGACGTCGAAAAAGTGAACACCCATCGTGGAGCCGATGATGGCGATTTCGCGACCGTTAATGGTGACGCCCCAGACGTCGTTGTAGCGACCGTCGTAGGCCGTGGTGGCGGGTAGGCTTTCATCGTGCCACTGGCTCAACAGCGTGGCTTCGACGGCCTGGCTGGAGCCCCAACTGGGCCACAAAAGGATGCCCAAAGTGAGTGCGAGTAAATTTTTTAGCATGCGGTATTTTTTCGGTTTGAATAAGCAATCAAATGTTTGTCCCCCAAATTAAACAAAAAAATGGCCGCGGACTGTCAGTTACTGGGCAGCCCCCGGGCTTTTGCCTAGCGGAAGTACATCAAAACGGCCCCAAACAGGGTGATCAGTACCACCAGTACAATGGCCATCTGGGTAGAATAGCGGATGTGACGCACAAACAGTGCAATGTTTTCGCGTTGCTGAGGGTAGCGGGGGTAAATCTCCTGCTCCATTTTGCGGGGGTTGAGGATGTGGCTGGCGCCAAATTCGACCCGGTTTTTAACCAGCACGCGGTAAACGCGGAGCACCTTCATCCGAAAGTAGAGGTTGAGGAATAACATGGCGACAAACAAACCGATGATGAGGGCGACCAGTAATAGGTACATAAAGCGTGACCTTATTGCGTTAGGAATCCCACAAAATTACGGAGATCAGCGGGTTTTTCCTACTGTTTTACTCACCCTAGGTCTTGACCAAGCGGAGGACCTGCCTGGCTCCCCCTTCCGCACGCAGGCGAACCCAATAGCAACCCGCCGGCCAGTCGGCCGAGTTGATGGTGGTCCCGGCTTGGTACGGGGCCTGGAAAAGGACCCGCCCCCCGGCATTGATCACTTCGATCGTCCCCCGCCAATCGGGGGAGAGGCCCCGCAGCTCAAAGGCCGCGGTAGTGGGGTTGGGATAAAGGGTGACGTCGCCATCCTCGGCGAGGTCATCGGTGCTGGATACCCGACATTGGTCCAGAATCGCCGTTTGGCTTTCGCAATCCGCTGCGTTGAAACGGATAAAATGTTCGCCCCCGTTTTCCAGGTATTGGCAGATGCTCTCCACCGCGCATCCGGCGAGCTGGGGCGAGGAATGGAGACGCAGGGATTGGATGCTGTTGGGGTCCAACCCTTCCAAACCGGTCAGGGCCTCCAGTTGGGGGTGGAAGGAGAGGTTCAATTCACCCCCGATGCTGGCGAGGTCCCGTAAGGCCGCCACGGACCGCAAGACGGGGTTGTTGTTGAGTAGCAAGGAACTGTCGATCGTCTGTAATCCCTCCAAGCCTTCCACACCAAGGAGCCCCTCGTTCCGCGCAATCTCAAAGACTCCCCCAACGCTTTGTAGGGCTTCCAATCCTTGTAGATCGACCAGGCTGGGGAGTTGTAGGAACAAAGCGTTGCCGCCGATTTCCCGAAGTTGGTCAAAGCCCTGTAGATCGGGCAGTTGGTCTTCCTCCGTAATCAGGAAGTTGCCCCCGATGCGCTGGAGGCTACCGAATACCAGGCTGGTATCAATCCGATTGCCCGAGAGGGAAAAATTACCCGTAATGTGTTGCAAGCCCCTCAGCCCCGTAATCCGCCGCAGGCTGTCATTGTCGACGATCTGCAGGTTACCCCCCAACTGTTCCAGCTGATTCCAATTATCCAGCGCGCTCAAGTTTGGATTTTCGCGAATCTGCAAATCACCCCCCACCCACCTCAATCCTTCCAGACCCTTCACCTCCGGTAGGGCCACATTAAAGGAGAGGACGAGCTCCCCGGGAATGCTGTCGAGCTCGGGAGCAAAGTCGACCACTCGTAGGGCCCCATTGAATTCGATGCGCAGGTCACCACCGAGCCGTTGTAAGGGAATATTGGTGATGCGGTAGAGGTTGCCATTGCTGGCGAGCTGCAAATTACCGCCCACGCGCCGCAGGGATTGCAGCCCCTCGGTTCCGTTGGTGGCTTCGATGTTGTTGAGGAGAAAATTTGGGGGGGGGGGGGGGGGGGGGGGGGGGGGGGGGGGGGGGGGGGGGGGGG
>CALCCH010000074.1 GCA_937899855.1 uncultured Saprospirales bacterium
AAATACCGAGACCTTCGAGAGCTCGCACAGCAAGAAAACCGGCGAGGAATTCCACGTTGACATCACCGATATTTTAGTCGAATACGAAGGCGTCACCTACAGCTGTGCCATCATCCAGGACATCACCCAACGCAAGGAAGCCGACCGCCAGGCCCGTCTCGCCGACTTTACCGTCCAAAAGGCCGTCGACGCCATTTTCTGGATTTGCCCCCGCGGCTTTATCAAACAGGTCAACGAAGCGGCCTGTCGCTGGTACGGCTATACGAAGGAGGAATTTTTGGGCAAAAACCTCCTCGAAATCAACCGCACCGTCGACCCCAAGGGCTTCCGGGGCATCTGGGAGGAGCTCAAAACGGCGGGCCAAACCCTCCGGGAAAGCGAACACGTCGACCGCGCGGGACGCCGCTTTCCGGTGGAAATTGTGGCCCACTACATCGAGTTTGAAGGCATGGAATACGCCTGCGCCAACGTGCGTGACATCAGCGAGCGCAAGCGCAAGGAAGCCGCACTGCGGGGAGCACTCCTGGAGATTCGGGAACTCAAGGAAAAATTGGAGGCGGAAAACAACTACCTCCAGGAGGAGATTGAAGGCAGTCAGCACTTTGGCGAAATCATCACGCAGAGCAAGTCCTTTCGCAAGGTCCTACAAAAGGTCGAACAGGTAGCCGATACCAACTCGACGGTTTTGATTACCGGGGAAAGTGGTACGGGTAAGGAATTGATCGCCCGGGCGGTCCACCAATTGAGCCGTCGCCACGTCCGGCCCATGATTAAGGTCAACTGTGCGGCCCTTCCCGCCAACCTCATTGAGAGCGAACTTTTTGGCCACGAAAAAGGTGCCTTTACCGGCGCCCTCAGCCGTAAAATTGGCAAATTCGAACTCGCCGACGGCGGCACCCTCTTTTTGGACGAATTCGGCTAATTGCCGATCGAGCTGCATGCCAAACTGCTCCGGGCCCTACAGTATGGGGAGATCTAACGCCTCGGGGGGTCCGAGACCCGGCGGGTCGACATCCGGGTGATTGCGGCGACCAATCGAAATTTGGAAAAGGAAATCGATAAGGGCAATTTTCGGGAAGACCTCTATTACCGGCTCAACGTTTTTCCCATCCACAGCATCCCCTTGCGCGAGCGTCCCGAAGACATTCCCCTACTGGTTCGTTTCTTTTGCGAAAAACTGGGGAGCAAACTGGGACGCAGCATCCAGGAAGTCCCCCAAAAAGTAATCAACCGACTGCTGGAATACGATTTTCCGGGCAACGTCCGCGAGTTGGAAAACATTGTGGAACGGGGCATCATCACCGCCCGCGCCGGAAAGCTCAACCTGGGCGACTGGTTCCGGCCTAGCAAAAAGCGCTTGCCTCCGCAGGAGTTCAAAAGCCTGGAGGCCATGCAGCGGCAGTACATCATTGAAGTTTTGCAGCATACCAACTGGCGGGTAAGTGGCGAGCGGGGAGCGGCCCGTCTGCTGGATTTGCGACCGACGACGCTCTATTCAAAAATGGATCGATTGGGAATCAAGCGGAGCAAGCAGGCGGAATGACCTCAGTCCGATTTGAGTTTTTCCAAGAAGCCCCGTAGCCGGTAGAGGTTATCGAGGATTTCCTGTTTTTTGATGTGGCGGTCCTTATTTTCCTTGAGCTCTTTCTTGGCCCCTTCGAGGGTAAAGCCCCGTTCCTTGACGAGGTGATAGATGAGGCGAAACTGATTGAGGTTTTGTTGGGTAAAACGCCGATCGCCCTTGCTATTCTTGTGGGGCCGTAGCAAGTCGAATTCCGATTCCCAAAAACGGATCAAGGACTTGGAAACCTCGAACATTTTAGAAACCTCACCGATGGAGTAGTAGAGCTTGGTGTATTCTTCTTTTTTTATGGGCATACCGCGGGCGTTTGCGTCCCATCTAAAATAGGATAATATTTTGGGAATTACAAATGAGCGACTTAGTCCGCCGCCAGCGTTCGTTGGAGCAGGGCCTCCGCCGTTTTGGGATTGGCCCGGCCCTTGGATTGTCGCATGACCTGTCCCATAAAAAAGCCGAGTAAATTCTTCTTTCCCTGGCGGTAAGCCGCCACCTTATCGGGGTGCTGCTCGATCACCTCGCGAACGAGGGTGGCCATAAAGTCATCGTCCTGCGATTGGATCAGGTCCAGGGCTTCCGCTAGAGCCAGGGGACGGGCCTCGGGGCGATCGAGCAGGGCGGGGAAAAGCCGTTGGTAGGCCACGGCATTGCTCACCCGATCGTCGGCGATGAGTTGGATGAGCTCGGCCAATTGATCCGTAGTGAGGGGAAAGTCCGCGAGGGGGGTCTTGCGTTCCTGTACCCAGGGGAGCAGCTTATTGATCAGCAGATTAGCAGCGGCTTTGAAGTGAGGCGTTTCGGCGGCCAGGCGTTTGAAGTACAGGGCCGTGGCCTTTTCCTGGGTTAGGAGTTCGGCATTGTAGGGGGAAAGTTGGTAGTCGGTCGCCAATTCCGTCCGCAGGGCCCAGGGCAGTGGAGGGAGGGTAGCGCGCAACTGGTCGACGTAGGCCTCGTCCAGTTGGACGGGGGGAAGGTCGGGTTCGGGAAAATAGCGGTAATCGTGGGCATCCTCCTTGTCGCGCAGGGGGCTGGTCATACCACTGACGGGATCAAAATTGAGGGTTTGTTGTTCCGCTTTACACCCCGCTTCGATCAGATCGATTTGGCGCCGACGTTCGTAGGCGATGGCCCGCCGGGCAAAACGCATGGAGTTGAGGTTTTTGACTTCACAACGCTCGCCCAGTTGGTCGCTGCCCCGTAGCCGGACCGATACGTTACAATCGCAGCGCAGCGATCCTTCTTCCATGTTGCCATCCGAGATTTCGAGGTAGCGTACCAGTTGGCGCATGGCGGTCATCAGGGCATCTACCTCCTCGGGACTGCGCAGGTCGGGCTCGGTCACGATTTCGAGTAAGGGCACGCCCGCCCGATTGAGGTCCACCAGGCTGTGCTGGGGGTCCTGGTCGTGAATCGACTTACCGGCATCCTCCTCCATGTGGATGTGGTGAATGCGAATGCTTTTCTCCCCCTCCGCACTGGGAATCTGCAGGGCACCACCAACGCAAATGGGACGGCGATCTTGGGTGATTTGGTAACCCTTGGGCAGATCGGCGTAGAAATAGTTCTTGCGATCGAAAGTGTTGTGCCGCTGAATCTCGCAGCCCAGGGCCAGGCCAAGTTGGACGGCGTATTCGACTTGCCTCTTGTTGAGGCGGGGTAAGGTACCGGGGTGGCCCAGCGAGATGGCGCTCACGTGGGTGTTGGGGGCGGCGCCAAAACGGGCATCGTCGCCACAAAAAGCTTTGGATTGGGTGGCCAGTTGCACGTGGATTTCCAGGCCGATAACCGTTTCGTATTGATCGTAGACAGACATAAGGGTGAATTGTGGTGTACCGCGAGCCCTTTCCCGGGCCAAAGCGGTTTACAAAGATGCAAATCCTGGGGGAAGGAGACAAATGGGTTTTTAAGTGGAGTACCGCAGGATGGGCAAATGTTAAAATTTATAACAATAAAATTTCATTTTGCTTTTTTCTCGCTGATAATCAACCACTTAACAAACACATTAAAGTAAATACTAATTTAAATTTATGGAATTTCCCTCCCAAAAGCGTCCATGTACCGTGATTCTCCTGATTCTAGGTGACGGAGCATCTTTTTTTATTCCACGACCAGAATCGGGTATTCTGGGTTTGGGTAGCGGAGCTATGCCGTAGCGTAGGGTCTGCAAAGGGGCGCGGCAAACGGTCGTGCCTTGAGGGTGGGCCCACCCAAGCCTCAAATTCTGCCTGGTCCCCAAAAGCGTTCATATCAGGTCTTTCCCTCTTTCGAGACCCTGGGGGAGGCCACCATTTTCGCTCCATCCCCCAGCACATCCCCCCTCAAAAAAACAGAACCCCCAATAGGATCGCTACCACCAGAGCGATCGATACGATGATCCAATAAAAGAAGAAAAACAGCAGGCTGGATTTCAGCAGCGTCTTGCCCCACCCCTGTCCATAAAACGCTTTCGTGGCCAACAACCAGTACGTAGCCATCAGCAATAACACGATGGGAATTACTTCCTCCGTCAGCCAGCCTGACAAGCCCAACAGCAAGGAGAGTAAGATAAAAATCGCGCTGTGGACGTGTGTCGAAAAAATAAAGTGCTCCACGTAGTAAAACACAAGCCGGATATAAAACAGGTACAGCACCAGGGCCAACAGCGGCATCAGGATCAGGACAAACCAGGTGATCCTCCCGATCAGATAACTGATAAAACCACGCGTATTGCGAAACAACTTCACCTTCTGCGAAAACAGAAGGCGGTTGCGAAAGCCTTCGATCCGGTAGTCCCGGAGCAAGTCCTCCAGGGGTTGATGGAGGAGATCGTCTACGGCTACGGTCGCGGATACCTCCCCGTAAATTTGCATCACGCTATTGAGATCGATGCTATCCGGTGCGCCACGCCCTTCCTCGATATACGCAGCGGTCCACTGGTCAATCGCTACACTCAGCGAATCCGCCGCCCCGTACTGCTGTCGTAGGCTATCTACCGCCAAGGCCAGCTCCCGTTCGGTTTGGTCCTGCATCAGCTCCTCGCTGGGGTTGACGTCGAGCGAAATTTCATCCCCCAACCACCAGCTCAGAGTGGCGACCAATAGCACCGTACTCAGCAAAAAAATACGCAAGGGGTGGATGTAGTTCCGATGACGCCCCCGAAAGTATTCCGAGGTCAAAAAGCCCGGCCAAAATAAAGCGCGAATGCTGCGAAAGGTTCGGGAATCCAGGTTAAAAAAGTTGTCCACAAAGTCGGAGAGCAACTGCCGCAAACGGATGCGACCGGTGGTCCGCCTCTGGCCGCAGTGGGGGCAGAACTGATCGGAGGGAGCAAGGGGGTGACCGCAGTTCAAACAGTCGGCGATGGGAGGGGTTTTGTTTTCTTCCATGACCCAGTTGACTTGACTTCGTGATGGAAATCCAACCGAAAGATGGCCAAAAAAGTCAGGATCACCAAGGGATCAAATACAAATCGGGCACTCCGATGATCGGAGTGCCCGTAGCAAAGTTTATTCGTAGAGTATGGAGGTCGACCAATTAAGAGAAAATGTCCCAAACCCGGGAGAAACCCACGCTGGCCGAAATGCCTCCCATCAGTCCGCCAGCAATGCCGCCGACCACCGTCGCCGAACCCGCCACGGCACCACCGGCCGCACCAATGCCATCGGCCACCGCCGTAAAGATCTTCCGCCAATTCCACGCCGAAGACGGTCCGTTTTGCAAGCGGTCATCCCAGTAGGCCAGCGAATAACGTCCCACCGAGGCCGCCACCAGTACCGCCTGGATGCGCTTCGGTGCGTAGCGCTGCAGCAAGCTGTTCTCAAAATTGCGAATCGCATCAATCACCTCACACAAGGGCGTGCTCTCGTAGGTATACATGATCTGGAGCAACTTCTTGAGCAGGACTTTCTGCTCCGCCGTCGTCTCCAGAGCATCGATGTAAGCACCAACGGCATCTACGCGCATCGCTTGGATAACCGTGTTTCCATAATCCGCCGCCGAAAAACCCGGAGGCAGTTGCGATCCGTAGTCCCGCTGCATGTCATGATCGATGGCCCCGTACAGATCCGCGAGCGGCGTTTGAGCATTATAACGCGCCTCCAAATCGGCGATGTAATCATTGTGCAGTGCCCCCACCTGATCGTAGGGGTTGTTGGCATTGTCCACCCGGCAGTTGGTATCGTTCTGCCAACCGGAGGCCAAGGAGCTGGTTTCCGGCTCGGGATCGGTGGCGGGCAGGGGCATGTTGTTTTCTTTTTGACAGGCACTAAAGACCAAAATGAGCGCTAGAATACTCAGAGAGTTGATGAAGGTTTTCATTGAATTGGTTTTTAAAATGGATCTCCCTCTATTGCTTGACGTAGCTTCGGGAATGGCTACGAATGCGGGCTTCCTCAGGCGCCATCGGAGTCCCGCCAGTACCAATGCTGATCAGCTTTGGGTATCAAGATCGATTGCTGGTCGTCCGTGCAATCTGGTGCACAAATTAAGGCCCCTCCCCAGCCGGTCCGATAACAAAATCCGCAGGATTTACCCAGCGGCTAGCGCCCACTTTCTAACCCCCCCGCAGAAAACCGAGGGCCCCAACAAACACAACAGAAACCCACCCAAACCAAACCCCCCACCCCTCCACACACTCTCACACCTCAGTGCTATCCATAGCTAACTCCCTCTGGTGCCTCCCTATCGCCATCTCGCGACACCTTGCCTCTGCGCTCTCGTGCGCGTTCTCTCGCGCGCCCTCTTCTCGGGGGAGTACAACGCGCTGCCTTGCCAAGCGCATGCCGTGGCAGCTGCTGCTGCGCGATATCTCCACGTCAGCCGCCCCCGCCACACGGCCCACGACCACCACAGTTCCATTCACTCACATATACTCACAATACCCCTAAATACAGCTTATAAGCTAAAGTTATCGTTTTTGTTCGTA
>CALCCH010000075.1 GCA_937899855.1 uncultured Saprospirales bacterium
ACCATTTTTACCCCCCGAAATGCGACTGCCCCGATCACCGCGTTCGCGGCCCTTCTGCTTCCGACGCGGTTTGTCGATCTTGTTGAGGTACTTGGACTTACGGTAAAGGCTCTCAAAATTGAGCTGGCCGTTGATGGCCCGACGTTGGGTATTCGAAATCACGTTACCCAGCGAATCCGCAATCCCCGGCTGGCCCTCAATACCAATGGCACTTCCCGCCCAGGTATAGGTTCCTCCGTAATTGGCCTTGACCGAGCCCCACTCCAGAAAGGGGATCTTTTTAAAAGGTACCGTGTAATTGGCCCCAAAATTATGGGTGTAATTTTTGGTTCGGCCAAAGTTTTGGAGGTTCCCCCAGATCTCTTCCCGCAATTGGGATCGGGTCCGGAAGGTTGCCGTCTCGGTATCGTAGTCCTTGAGCTCGTCGATGATCGCCCGGTTGTTGGCGCCAAAGTTAAACTTCAAGGACTTGGTCAAATCCCAGTTTAGGGTATAGTTTCGATCCCAGGTAAAGCGTTTGTTGTAGAACGTACTAAACTGCTCCTCCAACTCCGTAAAACGGTATTTGGTCACCTGCAATTCGCGATTGAGTTCGTTGTTGACGCTAAAGCTGTTGGGAATGAGGTTGAAGTTGAGCTCCGATATCAGTTTGAGGTATTTGTCTTTTTTGATCAGCTTTTTGAAAGGGCTGATGTACAGGGGCGTCATCGAATAATTGTAGTCGACGGCTCCCTTGTAGGTCTTGGTCCGATCGCTCTCGATGATCGGATTGCGCCGGTTCATGTCGGTGTAGGCGTAGGTCAGCTTGAAGTTGGAGATGTCCCAGGGCAGGGGTGCCGAGCGATTGTTGCCCGAACGGGCCTTGCGGACGTTGGTAAAGTTCAAGCTCTTGATCGAGGAGTAATCCTGCGCCTGCCTTCGGATCGAGTCGCGGTCGGCGCGGCTGCTGGTGGCCTGCAATTTCTCCTTGAGTGGAATATCCAAATCGTAGGGGTCAAACTGCGGAGTGCTGTAGGTCTCCGAGATGGAGGCGTACATCGGTAGTACGAGCCCGGCGGCCTCGGGCAACAACTTGCCCAACTCCAGATTGATCGAGGCATCGTACTGGAAAATTTCCTCCCGGCTACGTTCGGCCAGCTTTTGCTCAATTCCTCCCCAACCCCGGGTGCTATAGTTGGCCGCCACGGTGAAATTACCAAAGTCCGCCAACTGCATGTCCAAGCGGGCAATCGCCGCGGCGCCACCCCGCTCGTCCAGCCCGTTGACCCGTAGCTCGTTCAGCCACACCTCAAAACTGTGGTTCGATTTCTTTTCGTAATCGCGATTCACCACCCCAACCATCATCACCTTCACCAGTCCCAAGTTGGGATTCCCCTTGATCCGGTACACCCGATCGGGCTGGCTCTCGTCGACCACCTCCTCGTAGATTTGGTTGAGGGGGAAATCCTGTTCGTTTCGATTTTTCTTGAGGGTGATAAAGTCCTTGAGCAAAAAGCGCATGTAATTTTCCTGTCGCCAAACCTCTTCCGCGTATTCCTCCAGCTCATCTGGCCTACTGACATCCAGACCGGAAATGACCTCCAGGTCGGTAAAGGTCAAGGGAATTTCGTATTCGTAGAAGTTGTTCTCAAAATCACTTCCCAGACGGATAAACACCGAGACATCTTCATCCTCCACATCAAAATCCAATTCCGGTATTCGTTCGGCGTGAATAAACATTTCCAAACTGTCGAAAAAGCGCATATCCAGATCGAGGGTCTTGAAGACCCCCTTCATCGTATCGACCCCCAAGTCTTCGACCAGCAAGGAAAGTGAGCGCTCGTTCTGAAAAGCATTGGCGGCAAAGTTCGCACTGTTGAGCTGCTCGGGACGCAGCCCCGGCGGACGGACGTAGTTGCCCGGTACCCGGCTGCTGTTTTCGTCCACACCAACGGCGTTGACCTCAAAGCGGGTGACCGGCGTCGAGGAGATGACCCCCGGTCGGCCCACGCCCGTCAGGGGCCGCAGGTAACGGCGCCACTGGTTCCGCGTCAGTTCGAGGGTTGCAAAACGCAGGGTCACCTGATCCCTAAAGTTCTTGAGGTACATCCGAATGAACTGAATGGCGCGAAAATCGCGAATCCCCCCCACTCGGGAGTCAAACTGGTCGATCGGAATCTTAAAGTGGTACCAAATCCGCTGGGGCCCACACGCCGGGGCGTCCTGGTGCAGGGTATCGATGACCAGATTGGGGTCGATGGCCAGCTCCAATCCGTTGGCTCCCGTTACGGAGCGCAGCGGGACGTGGTACTGGAAGTATTCTTCCTCCTCGTTGAGCGAATTATCCCGGTTCAAGTCCTCGGTATCGGGCAGGTTGGTCGAAGCGTTGACCTGATTGCCGGAAGAGACCGCCGAGTTCCCCTGAGGGTTGTTGTTGCGTTTGTAGCGGTCGAGTACGTCCTGACCGATATTGGGCGCCTCGGGAAAATCGTCGGGGGAGTTAAAAAATACAAAGTCGTCATTGGACGGGTCTTCCTGGATGGCTTGGAGGGCAGCGGGATCGAGCGATTGGTAGCGTTCTATTTCTTCGGCGAAGACTTGCAGCTCGTCATCGTTGTCCAATCCATCGAGCCCGAGATCCTGCTGGTTTCGCGAGGCTTCGTCATTGTTAAAGGCATTGATGATGGCCTGGACCCGTGGAATTCGGCCCCAGTTGGTCTCATCGGTGGTGGAGTTATCATCGTCGGTGGGAAGTCCATTTTCAAAAAAGCGCCGCGAGTCCCGCAGGATATCTTCGGAGATGTTCCCCAGGTTGAAGTACAGGTCTCCCGGATTGTCGCTTTCGATAAAGGGGTTGAGCATCCAAAAGTCGATAAACTCGATGTTGGCCGCCTCAAAGTTGGTATTGGGCAGGCCCCGCATGATTCCCCCCCAGCGGGTTTCGGGATCCTTGAGGGTACCGTTTTGTTCCAGTCCGGCGGATTCTTGGGTTCCCTCCGGCCAATCGAAGTTGTAGGGGCCCCGTTCGTTGGGGTAGAAGGTCAAATCGAAGGTCGGGATGATGGAGGTGGTGACGTTGAGCTGCTGGGCGCGCGTTCGGAAAATTTCATTTTGTTGGATTTGAGCGACGTAGGGATACAATTGGTCCTCTCCGCCCCCCATCCGCACGAAGTCGTCGATGCGGTACCAACTCAAGCGGGCCCGGTTGACCCCCGTGATGGTCGAATCGATAAACTGCGACTCGGGGAACATGGGATTGGAATTGCGTTCGTCGTTTTGCGGTACGCTGGCCAGCACCCAGTTGGTCACGGCGTTGCGCAGGTCGTAGCCACTGGTGGTTCCTTCAAAATCGTCGATGTAAACGGTACCGCCCTTGTTGCGCCGGCCCCGCCGACTGTCCAGCCGCTCGATGGCATTGGAGTGACCGGGTTTGAGATAGGCCGCCTCCGCGCTGAAGGTGACGTTGGATTCCTCCTTGGTGTCGATGAGGGGCAGGGCGTCGACCAATTTGGTCAGCCAGGGCGCTTCCTTGCTGTAGTTGACATCCACCCCGAACACCCGGTTGCTGATCGGGTCATCCCCGATGTTGACCTTTTGGGTAAAGGGACGTTCGAAGAGGTGGAGGTAGGTGGCCCCAAATTCGATATTGTCGTTGAGTTTGTAATCCGCCCGTAGTCCCAGCATGGTTTTTTGCTGAAACCCAAAGAGCGTATTGTCTTCAAAGGAGACGTTGACCGGATTCCCCGAGTTGATCAGCGACTCGTCCAGGATCCTTACCCGACCGATGTTGTAATCGACTTCGTAGTCTACCCCTTCCACGAGAGGGCGTCCTCCCCCCGTTACCCGGACCGAGCCTTCCGGTAGGTTGAAGGCCCCCAGGGAGATTTCGGAGGAAATACTGGATTTGTAACTACCGCGAATGGAAAAGCGGTTGAGTTCGGGGTATTGTTGGGCGATGATTCGCGTGGAGTCGTAGAGCTGTCGGAAATTGAACTTTTCCTTGAGATCGGGATCGTCGATTCGCTCCACCAGGTCGTCGCCGAAGGGCTCCAGGACGGGAAACATGACACGGCCGTTACGCGGATTGATCGTGCTGACGGGGATAAAGTCAAAAATCCCGTCGGGGCAGGGATCCCCCTGTACGTTGATGCGGTCCATCTTAAAGACCCGCAGGAGTGGTTCCCCCGCAATGTTACTCTCCGGCAGAAAGCGTTTGAAGCCATTGCCGGGATCTTCGTAAAAAATATCGAGCAAAAAGTCCTCGGGATTGACCTGAAAGGCCCCTACGGAGTAGACGTTTTTCATCATCAGGTCCCAGAGGGGCAGATCCACCCGTTGGGCCGAAGTCTTGAGCATCTTGACGAAGCGGACGGGAACGTTTTCGGGATCGTAGACCCCATCCGACAATTCCCCGACTTGATAGTTCTTTTGGTTGTATTGGTAACGGAAGGCCACCCCGAGGACGTCGTTGGGTTGGAGGTTGACGTTGAGCGAGATGATCCCCAAGTCGTTGTTGACGGTGTACTCGCTATTGGGGTTGAGCTTGCGGGCACTGACCTTTTTGAAGTCCCGCCCCGGAACGAGGTTAAATTCACTCTGGAGGATGCGAACGGCTTTATCAGCCTGGTAAATTTGGCGTTCTGGATAATTTTGGATCTCGAAGAGCAAGTCGTTGGCGTAATCGCCTCGCACGTAGGTGGTATCGTCCCCTTCGACCCGGCCCGGGAGGGCTTGGCGACCAAAGATGTCGAGGTGGCGGGCGGGCATGGGAACGGGAAAACGCGGGTTGTCGGGATTGTTGAAGCGTTGGGGTTCACCGAGGTCGGAGAGGGCGATGATGTCCTGCACGTTTTCGGTGGCGTTACGGGTATTGGTGACCCATACCTCGATTTCGGTGATGCGGAAGAGGCTATTGATCTGGGGCAAATTGGCCAGGGCCTCCTCGAAGTTGTCGCGGTTGAAGTGGGTGAGGAAAAAGTGGCGGTCCTCGTCGTAGGAATCCGCATTCACCTCAAACTCTTGGACCTGGGCACCCCCTTGGATTTGGATCGACTGCTGTTGGGATCGCTGTTGGGAGGCCACCCCGGTGATGAACAGCCGGCCAAATTGGAGTTCGGTTTTCAAGCCAAAGAGGTTTTGACTTCCCTGGATCAGGGTCCCTTTGAGGGGAAGGCTCACGTTACCCGCTTCGATTTTCTTGAGGATTTCGTCTTCGGAAAAGGAATCGGAGTTGTAGTCGATTTTCATCAGGTTTTCCGTTCCGAAGGTAGCTCCCGTATTGTAATTGGTGGAGAGGTTGAGTTTTTCCCCAATCTTACCCACCACGTTCATCTGGATGTCCATGTCAAAGTCAAAGCCCCCGTTGCGTTGCTGGCGTTGGGTCAGGATGGGGTTGTTGACGCTTTGAAAATCAAAACCAAAGGTCAGGTCGATATTTCCCTGGGGTTTGATTTCTACTTCCGTTCCACCGAAGAGGCG
>CALCCH010000076.1 GCA_937899855.1 uncultured Saprospirales bacterium
GGACCGCGCTCCGTGCCTTGGAGCATACGGAGGCGGTGGCCTAAGTCCACGACGAGCTGGCGGTCATCTACGCCCAAGCGGATGCGGAGGTGAAGGCCTTTTTGACGAATTGAGGCGCCTTGGAATGGGCCCCAACCCTGGGTGGGAAACAACGCTCGGAACCTCGAATGGGGTCGAACACCAATACCAACTGCCCGCCGGAGCATACCTCCTCCCGCCTAAGCACTCCAGGATCAATATTGCATGAGGATGATGCGATCGTTTTGATCAAAAATCGTTTCGGCATTGAGTGCCGCGATGGTGACCGTCACGGGTTGAACCACCTTATCCTTGACGTCGATGGGAAAGGCGTACTTGACGACACCCGGTACGAGCGTACGGTGGGTACTGGGACCGTTGCTAAAAACTTGTGCTGAACAGACCACACTTCCGTTGACTTCAAGGGTGAGGCCAATCATTGCATTGGGCTGGGCCGCCCAGGCCGATCCGCCTAGGTAGATGATACCGGGATCGTCATCGGAGGGGGTGTACTGAAAGCTGTACGGTAGGGCGCTGGGGGTGTCATCGTAGATAATCGTTGGCATGAGTGTTAATTTTTTAGGGTTCAATTATGCGCTTGTGGATAGCGGGTGTAAAGAGTTTTTCGCAAGGTAGGGCTTTTTCACGGAGCTCCCAATCTGTATAAATACTCGAAGTATTCGTGCACAATTCCCTACGTTCCGGGAGCTGCCCACAAAAAGAAGAGGAGTCGCCCTTACTCCGGACAACTCCTTACTTACCTTCAGGCTTTCCTAACGTTACGTCTTAAATGTTTTATGACCTACACCCGGCTCGTCCGCTCCCGGTGTAATTGGCGATCTACGGCCGCTGCCTTGCGTTCGGGACGAAGACCATTGGCGAAAAAGTCGTTGATGCGCAGGGCTTGTTCAAAGGGATTTTCGATCACCGCGTGGTGGCGGATGCGGATGTATTCCACGTTGGGATTGGTCGTCATCCAATCCAGGCTGCGTTGGATGCTTTGCTCAAAGGAGGCGGCCAGGTGGGTAGGAAACGATTTGGGGTCCTTTTTCCCTTTGCCCAAGCGCTCCAACATCCGATCTTGCGATTGGAGCAGCTCGGTGGTGGCGCGCTCCATAAATACGATCTTGTATTGGTAGTTGGCCGGCAAGTGGGGGAGTAGATTCGCGATGATCTTCACCACCTTGCCCTCGGCTTGGGGCAGCCAGGATTTGTTGCGGGGCAAAGTCTTGACGAGCTCGTGTTCGTAATAACCCCGCGGATTGTTTTCGTCCGCCTCGCGTTGGCGATCCGTAAATACTTCCAAACCGCCCCGCTCCAACATCTGCATCATCATCGAGGTGCCCGAGCGCGGCATCCCGGATACGATGTACAGGGTACCCTCGATCTTGGCTTCGAACTTGCGGCGGTAGGCTTGCGCCTTTTCCGGTTGGTGGAGGTGGGTTTGGTAAATGACGATCAGCAGCTTGCGGGCCTCGTTGAAAGAGGGAGCCAACTTCAGGGCGTTTTCGAGTGCCGCTGCGGCCTCTTCGTAACGCCCCAGGGAGTAGAGGTTGTTGCCCAAAATGTAGTGGGCTACCGGACTGAAAAAGTCCAGACTGGTGGCTTGCAGGGCATTTTCTACGGCCAGCTCGTATTCCTGCCGCTTGGTGTGGCACTTGGCCGCCAATTGGTACACCTCCGCCTGGTCGGGATCGATGGCTTTTTCTTTTTCCAGCAGCCGCAGTGCGTTTTCAAAGCGCGAGATTCTAAAGTGGCAACGCGCCAGCAACAAATTGATCCGGGAGGTATTGGGGTCTACGCTCCGTTCGGCGCGTTTGAAGACCGCCATGGCCTCCTGGGGTTTCTTTTCCCCCAGCAAGAGCGTCCCCTCCAAAATGTCGATCGTACCGGGCAGGTAGATGTCCATCTCCTTGAGGCGGTCGATGTAGCTGCGGCATTGCGCTAAATTACCTACACTTTGGTAGCAGACCGCCAGTTGGTACAAAAAGCGCCGTTCGCGGGGATAGCGCGCCACCAACTTTTCCAGTTCGGCGATGCCCTCCCGCAATTGCCGCCCGTCGATGTAGGCGCAGGCCAGGTTAAAAGCCAGCTCCTTTTCCGTTCGTTCGATGTTCTTTTCCTGATCCCCCGTTTGCGGCTCGATGTAGCCCAGGTCCTCCAGTTGCTGGAGCATCAGCAGTTGGCTTTCTTCGTCCATCACCCCACCCGAGTGGACAAAGCCCTCGGGGTCTTCGTAAGTGGGAATCGCTTGTGTGGCGGTAGCCTCGGTAAAAAGCTGTTGAAGCACCTTGCCATCCATGTCCGTCGCCCGGGGCAGCCCGAAGCACCGGAGGACGGTGGGGGTGATGTCGAGTACGCTGGCACCGTAGAGCAGTTCGTCCTTTTTGATGCCCGGCCCCATCGCCACGATGATGCCGTGGGGGCTGTGCTCGAGTGCCGGACTGGCGGGCTCGTTGGGCAGCACCTTGGGCCGCAGGTGGTCGGGCTGAAAGCCGTGATCCGAAACCAGAATCAAGGTCGTATCCTCATCCACAAAATCCATAATGCGTTTGAGCATCAGGTCGTGGTACTGATAGGCCGCGGTCACCACGTTGTGGTACAAATCGTAATCCGCCTTCGACACCGTGGGGCGGTGCGGAGGATGGAATTTCATAAAGCCGTGGCAATAGTGGTCGATGGCGTCGAGGTAGACGGCGGCAAAGTCCCACTCCTGGGTACGGAGAATATTGGTAAAGGCCGAGTGCATCGTCGCTGCCTGGCTGGTGATGACGCTCAGGTTGTAGAGGTATTGATCAATGGCTTGGTTGATCTGTCCGGCCCGGGGGATAAAGGGCAGGACGTGCGCCTCGGTCATCTCGCGGGGGTGTACCCGCAGGGCCTTAAAGTGCTCGGCCATCCCCTCGGGGCTCACCGTTCCCGGCGATAGCTTCCAATCCGCCGGATCGGCTTCCCGGTTGGATTTGTGGTACATGTCGGAGATGCAAATGCCGTTGATGTTTTCGGCCGGATGGCTGGGCCACCAACCCACCACGTGGGTCTTGAGCCCCCGCTCGCCCAGGATGTTCCACAGGGCTTTGACCCGCCGCGAATGGCCCATGATCGGCTGGATACCGCTGCGGTCGGGGCGGACTTCCTGAAAGCCATGGATGCCGTGTTTGTAGGGCCGTTTGCCCGTGGCGATGGAAGTCCAGATCATGGGGGAAAAAACGGGTTTAATGGTCCGCAGTTTGCCCATACATCCCGCGTCGATCATGCGTTGGAGGTTGGGCAGCTTACCTTCGTCCAGTAAGGGATTGATGATTTTCCAATCGGCGGCATCCCAGCCTACTAATATTACTTTTTGCTTGCTCATTGTTGTTTCGTTACTTAGGGGGTGGTGTTTTTTGTATCTGGCTTGGTTGGGTCCGCATCTCTTTGGCGGCGGTGTTCGAGCACGGCTTCGATCCGGGCTCGGCGCAGGTTAGCAATCTGCTGTCGCCAGGCTTGGATCCCGATATCGCCCAGGGCCAGGAGAGCCAGGCTGCCGCGTTCGGGAATGTCGTAGGGCTGGCCGTCGGGCGTGCGGAGGGTGAGCTCGGATAGGGAAATGGATTTTTTCATGTCAGGGTCGGTTGAATGGATAAAATTGAATCCGGTCGTTGTTGTTGCTGCCCAGTAAGCCCCAGTTTTCGCCCAGCCGGACGCGGGCCAGTCGCCGCAGGTTTTTGTGAAGCCGCAGACCGGTGTCGATCCAGTGGTACTGGACTACGAAGCCCTCGGGGCGGTTGAGTAAGATCATTCCCCGCCCCCCGTCATAACGGGGCGTCTCCACCTCGGTATCCCAATTGTTACCCGCCGCCGCCAGATCGAGCCGTCCGTCACCATCGAGGTCTTCGAC
>CALCCH010000077.1 GCA_937899855.1 uncultured Saprospirales bacterium
CACCGTATTAGTGGTGTAGATGATCCGCCGGATCTGGTAAGGATACTTAAAATACAACAGTAATTCAGTCATATCCTCTTTCTGGATATACTTCTCAAACTTTGGTCTAATTGCGACCTCCACAAATTCTTCAAGTGAATCTATACAATCCATTATCCTAATTTTTCACTTGTGAGCAACTCAAAAATATCCTTCGTATTGCATGGCTTTTTTTGGGGAAAGGAGCGCGCGAAAAGACCCTAAGATTTCAGGACAAAACAATATTCCTTGGTGATTGGAAAAAAGCGATCGGCCGCTTCGATGAGCATGCGCGACGTATTTTTCTCCACGGCCGAAATCTCCACCCGCACCCCACGGGAACGCAGGTGGCGGACCAGCTCGACGTAGTCGGCATCGCCGGAGAGGATGATGATGGTATCGACCTTTTCGGCAATCTGGGTGGCGGCGATCGTCAGGGGGATATCGGCGGACTTGTGGCAGGGCACGACGGTACCGTGAAAAAGTTTGAGCAGCCGTTCGGCCAATTTGGGGGAAATGCTCTCGCCTTCGCGGAAGTAGATCAGCCGGTTGAGGCTGCGATCCATCAGGAGGATGGGGATAAAAGAATCGAAGTCCAGCATGGCGTTTTTGCGGCGCAGCATGCTGTGGATGCTTTTTTCGATGTTGTTGCCGTCGATTAGAATGGCGAGCGACTGCTGGAGTTTGATGGTGGGCACTTCGAGGGGCAGGGAGCTTTTCATGGCTCAATTTACAACTTTTATCGCATTTACCGCCCCCTACACTCCAATCTTGCCCAGTACGATCTGGCGGTAAGAATTGCCGATCGGTATTTTAAGGTCTCCTTCCAGTAGCAATTGGTTGCCCCGGAGGGCCCGGACCTTTTTGAGGTTGACGACGTAGGATTTGTGGACACGCAGGAAACCGTGGTCCGCTAGTTTTTGGTGCATCTTGCTCAGGGTATCGGCGGTGAGGAGGCGTTGGTCCGGGAGGTGGAGCTGGACAAAATTGCCTTTGGCTTCGAGGTAGTGCAGCTCGCGGTACCAGACCTTGTGTTGCGTGCCGTCGGCTTTGACGAAGAAGAAGGGCTCGGGTGGGGGCGGTGTGAGCGGTGCCGGAGTGGCGGGTGGGGTGTCGGTACCGCGCTGGGCCACGACGCGATTGGTGGCCTTGAGGAAGCGGTCGAAGCGGATGGGTTTGAGCAGGTAGTCGACCACGCCGATTTCGTAGCTTTCGAGGGCGAATTCGGAATAGGCGGTGGTGAGGATGACGGCGGGGGGTTGGGCCAGGGTGCGGAGCATATCCAGGCCACTGAGCTCGGGATGTCGACAGGGGTTTGGTGGAGGAAGTTAAGGGCTTCGACGGCGTTGTAGCAATTGCCCGCCAATTGGAGGCGGTCCAGTTGGGCGAGGTAACTTTCGAGGAGGCGGTGGGCGGGGGGTTCGTCGTCGACGATCAGACACTGTAAAATCATAGGGTGATGTTCAGATCAACGGTAAAGTAATGGGTCGAGGGCTGGACTTGTAGCCGGTAACGGCCGGGGTAAGCCAGGGCCAGTCGTTTTTTTACATTTTCCAAGCCAATCCCTCCCGAGTGTACGGGTTCTTTTTTGCGGACGATTTTGTTGCGACAGTGAAAGTGGAATTGATGGCCCTCCGTCAATTCGAAGCGCAGCGCAATTTCTCCCGGCTCTAGTCCCGTACCGTACTTGAAGGCATTTTCGATAAAGGGCAGCAAGAGCAGCGGAACGATTTCGACCGCTTCAAAGTCGCCCTGCTTTTCCA
Organism: uncultured Saprospirales bacterium; assembly: GCA_937899855.1. GTDB lineage: Bacteria > Bacteroidota > Bacteroidia > Chitinophagales > Saprospiraceae > CALLVY01. Next base: position 1,782 of record CALCCH010000077.1, read on the forward strand.
AATGTACGTGACAATCGCGAACGCGAATCCGCTCCAAGGACAGGTAGTTTTCCAGGCTATTGATTTCGTCGGACAGGGGCGTCCGCGGCTTCTTGTTGCTCTCCAATTGGTAGCGCAGGATGTCGGCCAACTCGAGGATGATGTCGTTGGCTTTGTCGTGGTCTTCGAGGTGGGTGGAGTTGAGATTGTTCTGGGTATTGAAAAGGTAGTGCGGATTGATTTGCGTTCGGAGCAGTCGGAGTTCCGACTCGGTCTGGCGGGCGCGGAGCCTTTCGATGATGAATACCTGGCGGACTCCGTGGTAGGCCAGTTTAAAGCCAAAGGCCGAGAGTAGGATAAAAGGAAAGAGGACCAGGTTGGCCAAGAACCCGGTGAGGGCGCCAATCTGGACGGCGCTGGTGGCCAGCCAGTCGTCGACCACCGCCACGCCCAGGGTGATGAGGAGGATCAAGAGGGCGAAGGGGATAAATTTTTGTTGGGGGATCAGGCGGTTGTAAGCGTAGAAGCTGGCGTAAATCAGTACGACCATTTCGACCAGGAAAAAGACCAAATCATCCAGTCCATCGTGCATTCCTGAATCGGGATTGTAACGGAAGGAGACGTAGATGTTGATGCCCATCAGGACGATGAAAAAGGCCCATACCCCCAGGTGTCGCCAAAAGCGAGGGTGGCGGTAAAAATTTCCCCAAGTGAGCGCTATTTCCATGGGAACAAAGATCGGGAAATCCGGGCAGATGCGGGTAAAAAAATGACGAACGCCGTTCATCCGGGGAGGCGCAGCGTTGGTCCTCACGGGCTGGGATGAGGTCAAGATTATTTTTTCTCCGTTCGCGGGCCCCTTAGTTTTGGAACATCATCCACCAAAACGACCCATCATGGAACTGCGCATTGAACACTTATCCAAAACCTACCCCAACGGCGTCCGGGCCCTGCACGACGTCAGCCTCCACATCCCCACCGGGCTGTACGGCCTCCTCGGCCCCAACGGCGCCGGCAAGTCCACCCTGATGCGCAGCATCGCCACCCTCCAGCAGGTCGATCAGGGCCGCATTCAGCTGGGCGACATCGACGTCCTCCAGCAGCCGCAGGCCCTGCGCCGCACACTCGGCTACCTGCCCCAGGAATTTGGCGTTTACCCCAAGGTGAACGCCCGGGACCTACTCCACCACCTGGCCACCCTCAAGGGCATCACCCACCGCGGCGAAAGACGCGAGCTGGTCGACGCCCTCCTCGAAAGGGTCAACCTGTACGAGGTGCGCAAAAAGGCGGTCAGCAGCTACTCCGGGGGGATGCGCCAGCGCTTCGGCATCGCCCAGGCCCTGATCGGCGAGCCGCGCCTCATCATCGTCGACGAGCCCACGGCCGGGTTGGATCCCGGCGAACGCAATCGCTTTTACAACCTGCTTTCCGAAATCGGCGAAAACGTCATCGTCATCCTGTCGACCCACATCGTAGAGGACGTCCGCGAGCTCTGCTCCAATATGGCCATCATCAATCGGGGAGCCGTCCTGTATAGCGGTACCCCCACGGCCGCTACCCAAGCCCTGGCCCAGCGGATTTGGGCCAAGGCCATTCCCAAGTCGGCCCTGCCCCAGTACCGGGAACGCTACGAGGTGATCTCCACCAAGTTGGTCATGGGCCAGCCCCTCATTCACATCTACAGTCCCTACGACCCCGGCGAGGGCTTCCGATCCGTCGAGCCCAAGCTGGAAGATGTTTTCTTTAGTCACATCCTCGGGATGGATCAACCCAGCCCCCTCCCCGCCTGATTGCCCCACTTCAAAATTTTCGATTCATGTTCCAAGACTTTTTGCTTTTCGAGCTTCGCTACCGCCTCCGGCGCCCCCTGATCTACATTTTCTTTTTGATCTGCCTGCTCCTGGTCTTTGCCGCTACGGTGAGCGATAAGGTACAGATTGGCGATGTCCACGCCGGGCTCCACAAAAATGCGCCCCACGTGATCTTTTCGCTCAGCCTGATGATGAGTTTGATCGGGGTGTTTATGACTACCGCCCTCACCAATACGGCCATGCTCCGCGATTTTGACTACCGCTACGACGGCATCCTCTTCGCTACGCCCATCACCAAGGGGGCCTACTTGGGCGGACGATTTGCGGGTGCCTTCCTCATGGCGCTGGTGCCCTTCCTGGGCGTCTTTGCGGGCATTGCCCTGGGCAGCCTCAGTCCCTGGGTAGAGGCCAGTCGGTTGGGGGCCTTCCAGTGGCAGGCCTACTGGGTCGCCTTCTGGCTGGCGGTGGTTCCCAATACCCTCCTGATGGCTTCGATCGTGTTTATGCTGGCCGCCCTCTTTCGGTCCAGTTTGTTTTCCTTTATCGGGGCCATGGGTATCCTCATACTCTACGTCCTCCTCCTGGGTTTTACCCGCGACCTGGACCACGAACTCCTCGTCCTACTGATCGACCCACTGGCCATCAACGCCCACGGCGTGCTCACCAAGTACTGGACGGTGTACGAAAAGAACCATCAGGTCTTGTCCTTTTCCGGTCCGCTTTTGCTCAACCGACTGATTTGGGTCACGGTCAGCTTGGGGCTGTTGGCGCTGACTTATTTCCGTTTCTCCTTTGCGGCCAAGACTTCGCTTTTTGGACGTCCCAAACGAGCTGAGGCCAGCCGTGCCCCCAGCCCGGTACCGACCCTAGAGCACTTGCCGCCCCTACCCCGGGTGGTGCGGAGCTACGGCGTACGGGCCCAGTGGCGACAATTGTGGCAGCAGGCGTGGATGGAGTGGCTGGGGATGGTCAAGAGTACGCCCTTTGTCCTGATTCTACTTTTTGGTTGGATCAACATGTCGGTCTCGATTCCGAGGGTGGCGGAGGCCTACGGAACGGGCAATCATCCGGTAACTTATCTGGTGGTGGATGCCATTCGGGGATCGCTCTACCTCTTTCTCGTCGGCATCATTTTGTACTACTCCGGCGCCATCGTCTGGCGCGAGCGCGATGCCAAGATGAATGCCTTTTTTGATGCGTCGCCCTTTCCCAGTTGGTTGCCGGTGGCGTCCAAACTGCTGGCCCTGAGTGCGACGGTGTTCGTCGTACTACTCAGTGCCATCGCGGTGGGCATGGGCGTGCAGGTGATGAGTGGCTATCCGCACTTTGAAGGGGGGGTGTACGCGCGGGAATTTTTGGCCTACGACTTTCTGGGCTTTGTCGTCTTGATCTTGCTGTCGGTGGCGGTACACACCCTGGTGAACCACAAATATTTGGGGTACTTCCTTTTTCTGTTGCTGCTGGTCCTGCTGCGCTTCGGCCCCCTCGCCCTCGACATCAACAGCCATTTGTTAATTTTTGGCAGTGCACCCGACTACATTTACTCGGACTTGAACCGTTGGAATCCCTTCGAGCGGGGCTTATTTTGGTTCAAGGCTTACTGGGGTCTGGCGGGGGCTTTGCTGGGCATACTGAGTGTCCTCTTTTGGGTACGAGGTCGGGGGATGAACTGGTCACAACGCTGGCGGATAGCGCGGCGGCGGCTGCGGGGCTCGACCTTGGAGCTGGCGGTGGTCTTACTCCTACTGTGGGTGGGCAGTGGCTGTTTCTTGTGGTACCAAACCCAGGTTCTCCATACGGTGAGTGTAGCGGAGGAGATGGAACGGGAAAGCGTCGCGTACGAACAAAGCTACCGACAGTACCAGCATTTGCCCCAGGCCCGCATCACCCACATTGATTACCGCATTGACCTCTATCCCGAAGCACGGCGTTTTCGGATCGAAGCCGATGTTGTGGCCCGCAACAAAACCCAGGAAGCGATCGACCAAGTACACTTTAGCCTACCCGACCAGATGGAGGTGGACATCAGCATTCCCGGCGCCCGCATCGTACATTTGGACAGCATCTTGCGTTACCAAATTTTCCAGTTGTCCACTTCCTTAGCCCCCGGCGACTCCCTTCGCTACCGAGTACGCGTCGACTACACCACCACCGGCATTGAAAACGAAGTTAGCAATACCGACATCGTCGACAACGGGACCTTCCTCAGCAACTATAAGCTGATGCCTTCGATTGGCTACCAAGCGCGACGCGAATTGAGCGATGCCCGCAAACGGGAACAATATGGCCTCCCCTACCGCCCCCGGATGGCGCCCCTCCACCCTACTTGTGGCCACGCTTGCCACAACAACTACCTCAGCAGTGATTCCGACTGGGTACAAATCCGCAGTGAGATCAGTACCACTGCGGACCAGATCGCCATTGCACCCGGCACCTTGGTCCGGGAATGGCAGACGGAAGGACGACGCCATTTTGAATACCGGGTCGACCGCCCCGTTCTCAATTTTTACAGCTTTATCTCCGGACGCTACGAGGTAGCCCGTCGAACCTGGCAGCCAGCCCAGGGGCGGCCCGTAGAGATGGAAGTCTATTACCATCCCGGGCACGCGTATAACATCGAGAAGATGCTCCAGTCCGTCGAGCAGTCGCTCGACTATTACACCACCCATTTTCTCCCCTACCCGCACACCCAGGCCCGCATCATCGAATTCCCCCGTTACGCCAATTTTGCGCAAGCTTTTCCCGGTACCATGCCCTATTCGGAAAGCCTCGGCTTTATCGCTCAACTCAACGAGCCCGACGCCATCGACATGGTCTGCTACATCGTGGCCCACGAGATGGCGCACCAATGGTGGGCCCCCCAGGTAATCGGGGCGGGTGTACAGGGCGCCACCATGCTCTCCGAAACCTTCGCCCAGTACAGTGCACTAATGGTGATGCAAAAGCGCTACGGCCGGGATAAGATGAAACAGTTTATGCGTTACGAGATGGACAAGTACCTGCGAATGCGGGGCAGCGAGTCGGAAAAAGAACTGCCCCTGATGTACAACGAAAACCAGGACTACATTCACTACCGCAAGGGCAGCGTGGTGATGTACGCACTACAGGAGTACATCGGTGAGGAGCGCCTCAATCAGGCCCTGCGTCGCTACGCCGAGGCGGTTGCTTACCAAGAACCCCCCTACACCCACAGCCGCGAGGCCCTGACCTACCTGCGCGCCGCCACTCCCGACAGTTTGCAATACCTGTTGCACGATCTGTTCGAAGACATCGTCCTATACAACAACCAGACCCTCCGGGCCCAGTACCGTCCCCTGGAAGGAGGGCAGTACGAGGTGCAGCTCGACGTCCGCGTCGAAAAGTTTCGGGCCGATTCGCTGGGACAGGAAACCCTCCTTCCCCATCGGGACTACATCGACATTGGGGTGTTTAGTGCCGAAAAGACCGCGCACGAACGCTACGGTCGCCCCATTCGCTTGGAGCGGGTGCAGATCAGTGGGCGGGATACCAGCTTTACCTTGGTGGTGGACGAGCTGCCCTACGAAGCCGGCATCGACCCCAACTATTTGTTGATCGACCGCTTTCCCGAGGACAATGTCAAAGTGCTGGAAAGGTTGGAATAGCGAGCGGCGAGATTAGGTGGTGTCTTACAGCCGCAGGAGCGCTTCGTACACGGCGTCGATGACCTGGGCCATCCGGGGAAGGTCGAGGGTTTCCATGGTATCGGTGACTTCGTGGTAGTTTTTGTTGCGGTAAAAGGCGGTGTCGGTAATCATCAGGGCACTCATTTGGCGGCTCCAGTAGTTGAGGTGGTCCGAGTAATCGATCCCGGGGATGTTTTTGGGGCCGGCCAGGCTTTTGGTTTTGATACTGGCCGTCCGCCGGAATTTGCGACTAAAGCGACGCGCAAATTTGCCTTTGTTGAATTTGTTGACGAGGAGGATAAAATCACCGCGTTTGCCGTAGAACCAGGAGAGCAGGCCGAGCGGGTATTCCTGCGTCCCTTTGGCATCGTCGAAGTAGCCGATCATTTCCAGGCACAGCATGCCGTAGACCGGAACGCCCCGATCGAGCAGGGATTGGGCGTGGATGTTGCTCCCCATATTGGCCGTACGAAAATAGGGCGGCTCCTCCAACGTATAGGCTACCATCTCGATCCGATGGGACCGTTGTTGCCCGGCCAGCATCCGGGCCAGTTCGAGCAATCCGACGACCCCACTGGCGTTGTCGTCGGCCCCTTCCTGGTCGCCACAGACGTCGTAGTGCGCGCCGACGACGATGGTCGCTTCGCTCGCTCCCGAGAAGACGGCCACCACGTTTTTGTAGCTATCGCCACCGATTGAGTAGGGTTGAAAGTAGGTGGTATCGGCGTAGGGGTCGAGTTGCTGTCGGAGGTAATCGGCCGCTTGGTTGAGGGTGGCCAGCTCGCGGTAGTTGCGAGCGAGGGGGGTCTTGGTGAGGGTGCGCAGGTGCTGGGCGATGCGGGAGGTATCGGCGGATTGGGCGGGGAGCAGGGGGGGGAGGAGGAGGAGAAGGAGGGGATAGAGCATTGGTGTCTTCATGAGTACGGGAACGTTGAGGGGCTTGGTTGGATCGCGGTATGCGTTCTCAATATAACGTGGAAATGGGGGAATGGATTTTCTTTGGTACTTTAAAAGTAAGGGATTAGGAGGACAGCAGGCAAATTTTGGAGCTTGGGTGGGACCCACCCTCAAGGCGCTGACACAACAGCGCCCTGTCTTGTCCTAAAATAGGTTGACCACAAAATGGTCAAAAATGCACCGAA
>CALCCH010000078.1 GCA_937899855.1 uncultured Saprospirales bacterium
GAATGGGCGAGCTGTTGAAATCTTGAAAAATGGGATCAAAAAAGGTGACGGTGGTGCGAATGTAAAACTGAATGTTTTGCGATAGGGGAAAATTGAGGTTACAAATCCCCCCGTTGCGATTGGGATCCACGACCGACATGGTGTAGCGATTGATGGAGCCGTAGGTGTGGGTAGTCCGGTAGAGGCTTCGCTTAATGTCGTTGGGTAGGATTTCTCCATCGGGTACCCCCATTCCGTTGATGGGTCCATTGATGCGCACCACGCTTGAGCAGGTCCCATCCCCCCAGCAAATTTCGATGGTATCCCGGTCGGCGGCCGTACTACTGGCCTTCGAGTAAATCGTGGCGGTGGCCTCGATGGTCAGGTTCCCAATTTGGGTGTAGGTGATTTCTCCCGCACGGTTGTGCGTGGCCTGGACCAATGGTAGCGCCAGGAAAAACAGCACGTAGGGGAGAAGGGAGCGCAACTGCTGGGATAAAGATGGGTTCATGGACACACTTTTTGTACAAAATAGAAAATATTAGCCATTACGGGCATGTGTCAAGAGGCTCGTCATGGTTTTAACGAAAAATCCCCCCAATTAGTTTGTCCAAATTCGGCCACAGTCGCGCGGTATTGTTGGGTAGTTGACAAGCAATGGGGTTTAGGCTTGTTGATCCGCCAAACGCAGCGCCGCCAGGCACTCGGTGAGGCCGGTTCGCCAGTGGGGGATGCTCAGATCGAAGTCCCGGCAAATTTTTTGTTTGTTGAGCAAGCTGAAGGGAGGTCGCCGTGCTGGCGTTGGGTAGGCACTGGTCAGAATGGGCCTTACCCGACAGTCGATCCCCTCGATCGCAAAAATGGCCAACGCAAAGTCGTACCAACTGCAAACACCTTCGTTGCTGTAATGGTAAATACCGCCCGCTTGCTCCTGGCCCTCCACCACCCGAGCGATCATCCGGAGCAGGGCCCGGGCCAAGTGGCGGGCGTAGGTAGGAGTGCCCACCTGATCGTATACGATCCCCAGCTCGTCCCGTTCGCGCCCCAGGCGAAGCATGGTTTTTACAAAATTGTGCCCGTAGGTGGAATACACCCAGGAAGTTCGTACCACCCAGGCCTCGGGAAGCCGCTCGCGCACCAGCAGGTCACCCGCCAGTTTGGTGCGGGCGTAAACGCTCTTGGGGTGGGTGGGGTCCGTCTCCAGCAGGGGCCGGTTGAGGGCATTGTGGTAGACGTAGTCCGTCGACAAGTGGATCAAACGGCAGCGCCGCTGGCGGCAAGCTTCCGTCAGCCATTCCACGGCCCGGGTATTGACGGCGGTAGCCAGCTCGGCCTCCGTCTCGGCCCGATCGACGGCCGTGTAAGCGGCGCAGTTGATGCAAAAATCAAAATGGTGGTCGGCAAAAAATTGCTGGATCGCGCCGGGCTCCGTCAGATCGACTTCGGCACGGTCGATAAAGGTAAAGGACCAATCGGGATACTGGGGCTGGTGAAATTGTAGTTCCTGACCGACTTGTCCGAGGGCGCCGGTAACGAGTATGGCGGGCATGGGAGGGTTTTTTTATTCGGAAATGTAGGGGCGGTGTTTCCCCAGTACCGGACTATCGCGGTCTTTGGGGGAGAGGAGGACCGCATCGGCCGCGATCTGCCAGTCGATCCCGAGTTGGGCATCGTTGTAGAGCAGTGCCCCTTCGTGCGCCTTGGAGTAGAAGTTGTCGCACTTGTAGAAGAACTCAGCCGTTGGACTTAGGACGACGTAGCCGTGGGCAAAGCCCCGGGGGATAAAGAGCTGGCGTTTGTTGGCGGCACTGAGTCGGACGCCGTAGGATTGGCCGTAGGTCGGCGACCCCTGGCGGATATCCACCGCCACGTCGAGTACTTCCCCTTCCACCACCCGCACCAGTTTGGCCTGGGCAAAGGGCGGAACCTGGTAGTGCAGCCCCCGGAGTACGCCGTAAGTGGAGCGCGCTTGGTTGTCCTGTACAAAATGGGTATCGATCCCGTTGGTTTGAAACAGTCGTTCGTTGTAGGCCTCGAAGAAATAGCCGCGTTGGTCTTCCCAAACTTGCGGTTCAAAAAGCAGGAGGCCCTCGATGGGGGTGGGGCTGAAAGGCATGCCGTAAGGTTTAGATCAGTTCTTGTTTTTGTTACGGAAGAAAATGCTAATGGGTACACCGGTAAAGTCGAAATTGCTCCGCAACTGGTTTTCGAGGTAATTTTTGTAACTCTCCTTGATGTGCTTGGGATTGTTGCAGAAAAAGGCGAAGGCCGGATAGTAAAGCGGCAGTAGGGAGACGTACTTGATATTGATGAAGCGGCCCCGGTGGTCGGGGGGAGGGACCTTTTCGATGGCT
>CALCCH010000079.1 GCA_937899855.1 uncultured Saprospirales bacterium
CCCACCCCAATTTCCACCAAATCAACCACCAGTACCGCGTGTCCGGGAAAACCACCCAGGATAAATACGTCCCCCACCCGCCGCACCGCCGGACGAATGGGGCGCAAATCCTTACTCAGGGAAGCCGACCCCGCGTAGTTAAAAATCTGCTTCAGATAAGCCTTAATATTGGAATAGCGTTTGTCCGCGTCCTCGCCCCGCACTCCAAACACCACCCGATTCCCCCGAACCTGCGGTCGCCGACCGTAGCGCCAGTCGTCAAAAGAAACCCGATCGCCACTGGTAAAGTTAAAGTGAATCGCCTCGTAAGCCTCCCGACCGTACAAGTACTCCGCCCGCAAACGCATCACGGCATCGGCACACTGCTGCAAATCCCGCGCCCCCACATCGATGTCCACCACCGCCGCGTGAACGTCCTGCCGCGTCTTCATCCGACCGTCGTACAAACGAACCGGAGCACCCGCCGCTTGGAGCGGCAAGTGGCGTAACCAATCGGCAAAACTGTTGCGGGCCACCTCGGAACGAACGTAGCCCGCCGGCGGCGCGATCCGCTGGGCCAGACACTGCTCGACCTCCAACAACTGCCCCCGCTCCCGCAGCCAGGGATAGACCAAATGCGCCGTCTCTAGCGTGTCCAAAGCCTCCCGAACCGGGGCGGACGGGCTAGACGCCGCTGCGGTTTGAACCGCCACGGAAACGGTAGCAGCCTCCGCAGCCCGAGCGGTATCGGATACTTCGGGCTGACAAGACAGACAAGCAAGCAAAAGGGTAAAACACAAAACGGTGGGCAGGGGCATCATCCCCCAAAGGTAAGGGTTTTTTGATTGACGAATTCCAACAGTCCTTCGGGCCCCAGCTCCACGCCGTAGCCCGAGCGTTTGACCCCACCAAAGGGCAGACGGGGCTCCGAACTGAGCATTTTATTGATCGCAACGGCCCCCACTTCCAGTTGCGCCGCCACCCGCTCCGCTCGCTCCGGATCACTCGACCAAACCGTCGCCCCCAATCCGTAGGGGGTATCGTTGGCCAGTCGGATGGCCGCTTTTTCATCCGCTACGACAAATAAGAGGGCCACGGGGCCAAACAGCTCCTCGCGGTAGGCTCGCATGGAGGGCCGGATGTTGGTAAGCAGCATGGGGCTAAAGAAATTACCGTGCGCGCAAGTCCGACCACCGTCGACCAGGACTTCGGCGCCCTTGGCCCGGGCATCCGCCACTTGGGCTTCCAAACGCAGCAAGACTTCGGCACTGGCCAGGGCGCCCAATTCGGTACGCTCGTCGAAGGGATCGCCCATGCGGACCTGCTCCAGGGCTTCGATAAAAGCGTGCTTAAAGGCTTCCAAAACCGGGGCCTCAACGATGAGGCGCTTGGCGGAAATACAGGATTGCCCCGCATTTTTGAGTCGCGAGCGAACGGCCTGTCGAGCAGCCTGCACCACATCCGCATCGCGCAGAACGAGGTAGGCATCGTTGCCTCCCAGTTCGAGGACGCACTTTTTGATGGCGCGCGCCGCCTGACCAGCTACGATGGCACCGGCCCGATCGCTGCCGGTCAGGGCAATGCCCTGTACCAGGGGATGCTCAATGGCTTGGGCCACCTGCGGCTCTTCGATCCAAAGAATGGAGAAGCACAGCGGGGCCAGGGCCTGCTCAAAAAGAGCTTCGATGGCCGCCGAGCACTGAGGGACATTATCGGCCGGCTTGAGCAGGACGACGTTGCCCGCCAACAAGGCGGGGATGGCAAAGCGGAAAACCTGCCAGATGGGATAATTCCAGGGCATCACACCCAGTACGCCACCCAGGGGCTGGGGAAGGATTTTGGCGCCATCGAGCGTTTGAACGGCCAAAACCTGAGGAGCCACTTCAAAATAGTACTCACAAAGGGCCACACATTTGTCAACTTCCGAGCGGGACTGACCGATGGGTTTGCCCATTTCGAGGGTGATGAGGCGGGCCAAACGCTCGCGTTCTGTACGGAGTCGCCGCGACACTTCCCGCAGGGCAAGGATACGCTCCGCAACGGATTTCGGCCGCCACTTCAGGTGGTAGGCATCGCGGGCCCGATCGAGGTGGCGACGGAGCTGGGCGGTATTCCAGGAAGGGAAACGCCCCAACAGCTGGTCATCAACGGGATTGATGGACTGGTACATAGGTTAATTTGGCTAAATGGCTAGTATGGGGCAGCAGGGCTGCCATCATCTTGAACAAGAATCGTCCAAACTAAGTTTTGCGGGGCGGCAAAAAGCTACTGCGCCAGTTGGAAGAAATAGTCTTTAAAACGGAGGATATTGACGTACTTGTTCTCAAAACGGTCCACTTTGGAGTAATCTTCGGTAGCAATGCCGATTCGCGAGACGACGGGCTGAAAGTTGTAGCGCGTCGACAAAAAGTTTTGGGATTCGCGCCCCAGTTGCTTTTGGAAAAGGGTCCCGTGGCGTTTGAGGGAACGACCCAGCAGTCGGACCTGATCAAATCCGGCGTAGGCCTCCCGGGTGGGTACCATTCCGTAGCGGTCGAAAAAACGACGTCGGAACTCCTGGGCCACGGTGGCGTCGTTGTCTACAAAATAGGCGCTACTGACGTGTACGTTGAGCTCTTCGTAGTAATCGTAGCTGATGATCTGGAAGTCCATCCACTGTGGCATGCCGTAGATGATGACCGTATTGTCTCCCTTGGCGACCTTGACCTTGCGCAGGAAGGAGTAGATAAAGGATTCGTTGGACCAGGAGGGAACGATAAATACGGTGGTATCTCCCTCGCGAATTTGGGGGGTGACGTCCATTTCGTTAAAATCCGCCGTATTGTCCGATACGACGAATTCGTCAAAGCTCCGGGCGTTCCGACCGCCGATGGCGTAGTTGGCGTCCTGGAAGTATTTGAGTCGCTGAATCTCCGCTTCCTTGTTGCGCGCCACCAGGGTTACCTGATCACTGCGGTAGCGGTCGAGGACGTGGCGGGTAATGGCTTCGCAGTGGCTCACCAGACTGGGCGTGGTCTGTACGAAGTAGGGATTGTCGGCGGTGATGTCGGTACTGGGGCTGAGGGGCGACACCATGGTGATGCCATTTTGTTTGGCAAAGTTGGCGGTGGCGCTGAGGTTGCTCTTGCGAATGGGGCCGAGGATGAGGTCGGCCTCGCTGACCTCAGGACTTTGCAGGAGTCGACTGACTTCGGCCTCCGAGGCTTTGGTATCAAAGGTATTGATGTCGAGTTGGATGCCTTCCTTGGCCAGCTCGTCGAAGGCCATTTTGGCGCCGTAGTAGTAGTTGAGGGCGAGCAAGGATTTGGGATCGGGCTTTCCCCGGCCGGTATCGAAGCGATCGGTGAGGAAGGGCAGCAGGATGGCGACTCGGTAACGATCGCGCATCTGGGAGCCGCCGCCGGTGGGATTGGTTTCGGGCTTATCGCCACCGATGAGGACCCCGCCGTTGGAGGTAATGGGCGGTGCCTCGTTGGGAGGATTGACGGTCCACTGGATGGTATCCATCTGCGGGCCACCCGTATTTTGGTATTCGTACTGGCCCGTTTTGGGATTGTAGACGCGCTCTCCACCACTAATTTCTTCGAGTTCTTCTCCCGTACGCGTAGTGCCTCCGTCCTCGCGCGGCACTTTTTTGAACAACTCACAGGAAGAAAACAAAAAACTCAGGAGGAGGAGGAGGAGGACTCCCCTATTCCCATTCAATCGTCGCTGGTGGCTTGGTGCTAATGTCATAAACTACGCGATTTATTCCTTTAACATTGTTGATAATCTCACTGGAAACGGTGGCCAAAAAATCTTGCGGTAAGCGACTCCACTCGGCGGTCATTCCGTCGGTAGAGCTCACCGCCCGTAGCACGGCCGTCTTTTCGTAGGTCCGTTCATCGCCCATCACCCCAACCGACTGAATCGGTAGCAAAACGGTGCCGGCTTGCCAGACCTGATCGTAAAGGTCGTATTTTTTGAGATTATTAATAAATATGGCATCCGCTTCCTGTAAAAGGCTCACTTTATCGGGGGTGATATCCCCCAAGATGCGGATGCCCAAACCGGGGCCAGGAAAGGGGTGGCGCCCCAGGATATCCGCTGGAATATCCAGCTCCCGCCCCACCCGACGTACTTCATCCTTGAACAACATCCGCAGCGGTTCCACAATTTTTAACTTCAATATATCCGGCAAACCACCGACGTTGTGGTGCGATTTGATGGTAACGGAGGGGCCGTGGACCGAAACCGATTCGATGACATCGGGATAGATCGTTCCCTGGCCCAGAAAGGTAATGTCCTCGTATTCGGCGGCCGCTGCCTCAAATACTTCGATAAAAACGCGTCCGATGATCTTCCGTTTTTGCTCCGGGTCGCTCACTCCGGCCAGCTCGGTATAAAAGTGCTCCCGAGCGTCGATTCCCTTGATGTTGAGCCCCATCGTCTGGTAAGAAGCGAGTACCTGTTCGAATTCCCCTTTGCGCAGCAGTCCATTGTCGACGAAAAAACAGTGCAGTCGATCGCCGATGGCGCGGTGAAGCAACTCGGCACCAACCGTCGAATCCACGCCGCCGGAAAGGGCCATCAGTACGCGATCCGACCCGATTTGGTCGCGCAATTGCTCCACGGTTTCGGCTACGAAATGGGCGGGGGTCCAGTCGCCTTTGCAGCCGCAGATGTCGATCACAAAATTGCGGAGAATCTGCCGACCGTGTAGGCTGTGGGTGACTTCGGGATGAAATTGAATGCCGTAAACGGGTTGACCAAAACCCCCATTCCGCGAGCGAAAGGCCGCCACGGGGATACTTTCGGTGCCGGCCAGGACTTCAAATTCTCCGGGCAGCTTGGTGATCGTGTCGCCGTGTGACATCCAGACCTGAGAATCCGCCGGTACGGAGGCAAAGAAGGGATCCGGTGCCAGAATGGTACCCAGGCTGGCCTTGCCGTACTCCCGCTTTTCGGAAGCCTCGACCCGACCACCGTAAAAATCCGCCAGGTACTGGGCCCCGTAGCAAATGCCCAGCAGGGGGGCCCGCCCCATCAGGCGATCCAGATCCACCCGCAAGGCCCGTTCGTCGGTGACCGAAAAGGGGCTCCCCGAGAGGATGATGCCTTTGTAGGAGTCGTTGAGTTGGGGAATTTTATTGTAGGGAACAATTTCGCTGTAAACCTGTAATTCTCGGACCCGACGAGCAATCAATTGCGTATATTGGGACCCAAAATCTAGAATGAGGATCTTATCGTTCATGGCTGCAAAGATAGTATTTTTGCCGTGATGCAAAAGGTGTTTTACCGCCGGAATCCGTTCCTCCCAAAATAAAAGACGTGGCCCACTCTACTTTACTCCGACGTTTGTTATGGTCCGGTCAGTCCCGCTGGCAACTGTGGGGCGCCTTCCTCGGTGCCGCCGTCGGTTTGTTTTTGCTGCTCTTTTCCCTCCAGCTCTACCAGGACCTCCAGGAGGTCCTCCGAGGCACCGAAGCCGACGGCAAGGCCCTGGTCTTGATCAATAAAAAGATCAGTTTGTTCAACACCCTGGGGATGAGTGCTACTTTTAGCGAAGCGGAAATCGAGACGATCCAATCCCAGGATTTTATCGAGGAGGTCGGACAATTCAGCAGCAACCGCTACCAACTCAGCGCCACCAGCCAACTGCTGGGCATCTACACCGAGCTGTTTTTCGAAGCCGTCCCGGATCGCTACCTCGACCTCTCCGTCAACTGGGCGCCCGGCGATGCCGAGGTGCCCATCATCCTGAGTCGGGACTACCTGGCGCTGTACAACTTTGGCTTCGCTCCCAGTCGGGGGCTGCCCCAATTTACGGCCGGCACCATCCGGCGTGTTCCCTTCGAATTGCGGCTCAAAGGGCGGGGACGGGAGGCGCGTTTCGAGGCGCGCATCGTCGGTTTTAGCGATCGCATCAATTCGGTATTGGTCCCCCAAAGTTTCATGGATTGGAGCAATGCCCGCTACGGCGATAGCCCAGCGGAGGCTCCGGCTCGCCTCATCCTGGCCTGTACGGCGGCGGACGACCCAGCACTGGAGCGCTTTTTGGCCCAAAACAACTACGAACGCAGCGAGGGCAAATTGGTGGGAAAGTCCTTTCGTCGACTGGTGGGAAGTATCCTAGGAGTGGTCATGGGGCTGGGAATCCTGGTCCTCGTACTGTCCTCCCTCGTCGTACTGCTCCACTTCCGCCTCGTCATCAGCCAATCCGCAGCCGATTTGAAACGACTACTCGAAATGGGCTACCGCCCTCGAACCCTCAAAAGTTTGTTGCAAGGCGCTCTATTGCGCTTTTACGGGGGGGTGAGTGCCGTGGCGGCCCTCCTACTCGTCCTGGCCGAAAGCGCCCTGGCGAGCCGTCTGAGCGCCATGGGTTATCCCCTGGACTTTGGCAGTCACTGGACGGTAATCCTGAGTGCTCTCGTACTCATTCTAGCCCTACTGGTCGCCCCCTGGCAAAACATCCAGCAGCGGATAGATCAACTTTTTACTGCTTGAGAATTTCTTTGGTGAGAACCTGCCCGTTGGGACCAATCAGGCCAACAAAATAGAGGCCGAGTGGATAATCGAGCAGTGAAAATTCGGCCTCGATCAAACCAGAAGTGGCCGCTACAATCTGTTGCTCTAAGATCTGACCAATGGCATTGTAAAGGATCACCTGGATGTCTTCCCCCGCCGGGCCCAGCGCCTGTACAAAAACGCGGTCGAATGTGGGGTTGGGAAAAATACCGGTCGAGAGTAGACCACTGACCTCTTCGGTGGGTAAGGTAGAACCCGATTCCCCCACAAAATCAACGGTACACAAATCCGCATTTACCCGGTACCGCCAGTGGTGACTGTCTGCACAGTTGCTTTTGTCCTCATCACAATTCCAACTGAAGTGAAAGGTATATTCGATACTGTCGTCGAATTCACGATAGCTAATGTCCCGACTGGGATCGGTCGATAAATCACCCGGGACCGCAGCAAAAATCCCCCTCACCCGGGCCAATTCCACCAACAGTGGCGAAACATTGATGCCCCGTCTGGAGCGCATGGGTACCCAGGTTTGCTCCCGGGAGCTGTTGGCCGTCACCCAAAACTGGCGATCCAGCGCTTCCAGATCGTAGGATTGTATCAATTTTTCGAAGGCGAGACTCAAATAGGTACTATCGGTCGCAAAATTATTGATGCCGTTGATGGAGAGTCCCTGAGCAAGAAATTTGTCGGCTAGAATTTTAAAATTACGAGTCGGATACTGTTTGGTACTGCGAATGGCAAAGCGCTCAAAGATGTCTTCCCAATGCGGCAAGCTCGGATCACCGTAGATGGCCAGGAGTCCATCCCGGATGTTTTGGAGTTCGGTACGGGGCAGGTCGATGGACTTGTACTGTCCGTCTTCCTGTTCGAGAGAGAGTTGGCGCAGCAGCAATTGCTCGGCCTCCAGTTCGAATAGCTGTTGGATCGAGTCGGATACGGCAAATTCACATTTCCACTGGCCCCAGGCGATGACTTGGGTAGTACCGAGCAAAAAGATCAAGAGGAGCTTTCTCATAAACCACGGTGATTTGAGAGGTTATAGTTGAGCCCCAGGCGGAAATACCGATTGTAATGTCCCTGGGAGAATCCCAACTGTTCGTTGATGGTGATGTCGCGAAAACCGTGGTGGTAATCAAGGTGTACCCCCCACTTTTGGTTGACCTGTAGGTTGACCCCAATCTGGGCGGCTAGGTCGAAACGTCGGGAGCGGTCGAGGACAAAGCTCTGGGTACGCGCGAGCAGCTCGGGATCACTAACCGCCGCTGCTGCCGCGGGACTTTGGCTGAGATCGTCTACCGTGATGGCGTCCTCGTTCGAGTGGTTGGTAAAAAGCCCCGTCAATAGCACCGCCGTGCTGAGTCCCGTATTGATCGACAGCTTGTCGGTTACTTTGAGGGAAGTGGCCAGGGGGAGCACCAAATAATCCAGATTCGGCATGGAGGCATTGCGGAAGATATAGTCGCTCAGGTTGATGGCGGAGGCTTCGTTAAAGCCCCGCAAATCGGTTTGTTCGGTCGTACCGGCGGCGTATTCTTCCCCCACGAAGTTGGTCGCCGAAACCCGACCCTGGGGACCCAGGTTGGCCGAGCGCTCCAGATGGTGCCAGCTCAGACCGCCTTGCAAAGCCAGGCGGCGAGTGAGGCGGCGGCGAACTACTACCCCTGCCCCCCAGTTGCGGAAGGCGGGGGTTTCCTTTTCGAACAAGGTGCTAACGGCTATTTTCCACTGCCATTTTGCGATTGGGACCGCTGGTTGAAACGGTGTAGATAAATTGCGAATAGCCTCCGGTAATGGATCAATGGAGGTCAACAAATTAGTTGCGGTGGTAGTTTCCTCTGGGCTTTCCGAGAGGAGCTTGGCCTCCCGCTGAAGCGGAGAAGGCTCCGCCGGGGGGCGGTCTCCGGCCAGGTCCTTTGGGTCGGAGCTGGCCGGGGAGGCGGAAGGGGAATGAGCCGCCGAGTGTGCGGAGGAGGCCTCGTCGGACGCGGGAGCTGCAGTATGGGTCAGCCGGTCCGGGCGGCTGCCGAGGGCCCGGGCGCGCCGGGGGCGGGTGCTGCGGGAGGGGC
>CALCCH010000080.1 GCA_937899855.1 uncultured Saprospirales bacterium
ACCTGATTGAGGGCATTCGCCGCCCCAGTTACCAGGAATCCCGCCAGGGCCAATACCACTACCCCCACCCAATTGACCGACGCCGTCGACGTGATCAAAAAGGCCATCACCGCCGAAAAAACGACCGTCAGGTTGAGGCGAAACTTCACCAACTGTTTGTAGTCGTCGATGCGCTGCCCCAGCGATCCCATCGTAGGTGCGGGCTTTACAACCGCAGCCGATCTGATTTTCTTGGCCATTATCGCGTAATCAATTCTGTTAACTCAATTTCAATGAATGCCGGAAACGACCCACTAGTGGCCGCCTCCATCCACTTCGTTCTCCGCGAGTGGTACGTACTGTGGAATGTATTCCTTACCATCCTTACCGTAGTCGTAAGCCCAACGGTGAACCGCCGGAATGTTACCGGGCCAGTTGCCGTGGATGCCCTCTACCGGAGTGGTCCACTCCAGCGTAGTCGCCCCCCAAGGATTCTTAGTCGTCATTTTCTTACCCTTCCAGATCGAGTAGAAGAAGTTGACTACGAACAGAATCTGAACGGCAAAAACGATGATGGCAGCAATGGTGATGAACTTATTCATTTCGTCAAAGTGCGAGAAAGCATCAAAGCTCTCAAAGCTGTAGTAACGACGGGGTACCCCAGCCATACCGAGGTAGTGCATCGGCCAGAAGATGGCGTAAGCACCGATCATCGTTCCCCAGAAGTGGATCTTACCCAGGGTCTCGTTCATAAAACGACCAAACATCTTGGGATACCAGTGGTAAATTCCCGCGTACATTCCGAAGAAGGCCGCGATTCCCATCACGATGTGGAAGTGAGCCACTACGAAGTAAGTGTCGTGCATCTGAATATCAATGGCCGAGTTGCCGAGGAAGATTCCCGTCAAACCACCCGAGATAAACATCGATACGAATCCGATGCCAAACAAGCTAGCCGCAGTAAAGCGAATATTACCCCCATAGAGCGTTGCAATCCAGTTGAACACCTTGACCGCCGAAGGTACCGCAATGATCAGCGTGAAGATGACGAAGAAATTGGAGATAAAGGGATTGACCCCGGACATAAACATGTGGTGCGCCCACACGATGAAGGCCAAAAACCCAATGGCGAGGATCGAGAATACCATCGCCTTATAACCAAAGATGGGTTTGCGAGCGTGGACCGAGAGGACTTCGGACACCAGCCCCATCGCCGGCAGGATGATAATGTACACCTCGGGGTGCCCGAGGAACCAGAACAAGTGCTGGTACAGTACCGGACTACCTCCTTCCCGCAGCAGGGGCTCCCCAGCGATAAAGATATCGGAGAGGTAGAAACTGGTTCCCAAACTACGGTCGAGAATCAAAAGCAAGAAAGCCGACACCAGTACTGGGAAAGACAAGAGTCCCAGAATGGCCGTCACAAAGAAGGCCCAGATGGTCAGCGGCATCCGCCACATGCTCATCCCCTTGGTCCGCAGGTTGAGGACCGTGGTGATGTAATTGATTCCTCCTAGCAATACCGAGACGACGAAAAAGACCAGACTCATCGTCCAGAGCGTCATCCCCGCCCCCGAACCAGTCGAGGCTTGGGGAAGTGCACTCAGGGGTGGATAAGCCGTCCATCCCCCCGAAAAGGGTCCGGTGCTGAGGAAAAGCGAGAAAAACATGATGACTCCCGAAAGGAAAAAGAACCAGTAGGAGAACATGTTGAGCATGGGCGAAGCCATGTCGCGTGCGCCTAGCTGGAGGGGAATCAGCAGGTTACTAAAGGTTCCACTCAATCCAGCGGTGAGTACAAAGAAGACCAGAATGGTTCCGTGCATCGTCACCAGGGCGTAGTAGAAATCGGGGGCCAAGGTACCGATACCGGCATCGTTGACAACGATCCACTTGCCCAGGAGGGGCTTGAGCCAAGCCAAGCTCTCCTCGGGGAATCCCAACTGGAGACGGAAGATGATCGCCATCCCGGCCCCGCTAGTCGCCCAGAAGATCCCCGTACTCAGGAACTGCTTAGAGATCATCTTGTGATCCATGCTAAAGATATAGTGGTTGATGAAATTGGATTGGTACTTATCGCCGTGATGATGCTCGTGAAAATGATCATCGTAGCCCTGCTCTTTGATTAATACGTCCTCATCAAAGGTCTGGGGCGGCGTTGCGGTAATATTGTCCATTATCAAACAGATTGTTTATAAGTCACGGGTATCAAAATAGATACCCCTTGTCTATTTAAATTTATTGCGCTAAAATCTTAAATTCCGTTCTGCGGTTCTGCTCCCGACCATCGGCGGTGTTGTTGTCGGCCAGGGGGTCGGTATCTCCGTAGCCTACCGACCGCAGGCGACCGGCGTCCACGCCCTTGTCGACCAAGTAGGTCACCACCGCAGCGGCCCGCTCCGAAGATAGGTTCAGGTTGCTGGCGGTCTCCCCCACGTTGTCGGTATGTCCGGCCACTTCAATCATCAGCTCGGGATAGGTCGACAACACTTCGATCAGGTAGCCCAATTCCCGCTCCGAGTCATTGGTCAAATCAGCAGAACCCGTGGCAAAATTGACATTGTTGAGGGCCAGGGCCTTCGGCTCTTCCCCCGACGTTTGGAGGGCGCCCTCCACGGCATCCATAAATGCCTTGCGCTCTTCCTGCTCTTCGCTCATGCGGAAAGGATCTTCATCCGTTCCCTGAATAATCGAACCGTAGTAGGGCTTTTGCTGAGCGACCCACTCGTCGTATTCGTCCCGCTCCACGATCTCAATCATCCGGCGCATACTGTAGTGACCGTTGCCACAGAGCTCGGCACAAGCCAACTCGAAGTGAAAAGCTTCCCAACGCTTGGGACCATCCGGCTCACTAGGATCCGCGGGCTCCCAATACTCGGGATACAGCGGATTGCCATCGTTATCGGTAGCCCCCAGGTTGCGGCGGTACTCTTCCGTCGTGATGGTCGGCCTGAACTTGAAGTAGGTCGGCAAGCCCGGAATAGCGTCCATTTTGACGCGGAAGTGGGGCAAATCAAAGTTGTGCAGCACATCGCGGGCCGTGATCCGTACCCGTACCATTTCGTTGACGGGCAATTTGAGAATATCACCGGGGGCCGTACTCACGATGTCATCGTGGTTTTTCACATCCTCCCAATTCTGTCCCAAGGGATTGTTGGCAGTGATGAGCTTGTAGTTCTTTTCCCCCAGCAGACCATCGTCACCGGGATAACGCAGCATCCAGGCAAACTGCATACCGGTGGCTTCGATCTCCATGTGGGGCTCGTCTTCACCGACATCGGCCATTACCTCGTTCCAAGCGTCCAGACCACCGACGACCAAAAAGGTCATCACCACGGCGGGGAGTGCCGTCCAGATAATTTCCAGGCGGTTGTCGTGAGGCAGGTACAACGAAGGCCGTCCCTTTTGGGCCCGAAAGCGGTAGGTAAACCAGAACAGCAAGATCTGGGTGACAAAAAATACGATTCCGGTAACGACCAGGGTAACGTTGAAAATGTAATCGAGCGAAGAACCGTGTTCCGAGGCGGACTGGTGGGGTCCGTACCACAGAATCGAATTCTTGTACATCACCGCCGAGGCAATACATCCCGCGAGAAAAAACACCACGAAGACCAAAGCCAGCGAAGAGTGAATGCGATTGGCATCCTCCTGCTGATCTTCTTCACCCCGGATACGTCCCGCCAATTCGGAGACCTTACCCACCTGCACCACGATGATGCCGATTAGAACAATGGAGAGAAAGATTAATAAAGCTGTCATTATATGCTATTTAAATCAATTGCTATAAATTAAACGAATGAGCCCTCGCCGGAGTTTAAACGTGATGGTGCAAACTTTCCGCCAAATATGGATCGTGCTCGGGCTCGAGCTTGGCTTTCGCCAGTTGGGTGAAAGCAACGTACATAAATAGGGCCCCAAAGCCCAGAAAAGTTCCAATTTCCAGGAATCCGGGAATGGTAAAACCCATCATAAACTCGTAGGTCATTTCGTGGTGACCCGCGTGACCGCCCGCCTCCAGTAAAGCCGCCTCTTTGGCCGTAATCAGCGCTCCCGGCTTGACCATCATAAAAAAGTCAATCCAGTGGCCAATCAGTACGATGATCGAAACAAAGGCCAGCGTTCCAAATTTACGCTTGGTATCGTTGCGCATCAAGACCAAAAAGGGCAGGACGAAGTTCAATACCAGATTGGCGTACCAAATAAAGGTATAA
Source organism: uncultured Saprospirales bacterium (assembly GCA_937899855.1). Classification (GTDB taxonomy): domain Bacteria; phylum Bacteroidota; class Bacteroidia; order Chitinophagales; family Saprospiraceae; genus CALLVY01. The sequence goes on from CALCCH010000080.1 coordinate 4,191, forward strand.
TTGTCGCGGCGGAGGAGGAAATAACCCGTCTCCTCCCCTACGTTGGCGTACCAGATCAGCATAAACTGCGAAAACCACAGGTACGTCCAAAAAACGCTGATGCCGAAAAGGTATTTGCCAATATCGTGAAAGTGCTCGGCGGTAACGTTGGGGTAATAGCCCTTGGACTTGAGGTAAATCAAGGTCAAAATCGTGATGGCAAAGGCGGAAACGGCCCAACTGGCCGTAGCGTACCAGGCAAACATCGTACTGTACCAGTGCGCATCGATGGACATGACCCACTGCCAGATCATCGCGCAGCTCGTAAAAGCGGCGATGGGCAGGAAAATGGCCGAAACAAATTTAATCTTCCGGTGGATGGCGTAACCGTCTCCGCCACGCTCGTCTTCCTGAAGGGATAAACTCCGCAAGCGGTAGGCAAAAAAGGCCCATACCGAAACGATGACCACCGTACCAAAGGTGTACCAATTTTTATTGAGAAAACCCGACTTCCCCGCCAAAATCGCATCGTAGTGGGGATCGCTGATGTCCGTGATCCCATCCGCTGCCCAGTGGTACAGGTGATGCCAGTGCATCCAAACTCCCGCTACCAAGAAAAGCAAAAAGACAAAACCGACCACCAAAAAGCCAGAATAGGCTTCCCAGACCCGCTTCATCACCGTATGCCAACCGGAATAGGCTGTAGTGAAGGCTGCCAGGATAAACAGCGACATAAATGAGACTCCCGTAAAGAAGACCGTATTGTGAAGAAGTTCGTCCAAAACCGCGTGTGGTAGGCATCGTCGGTCACAAAAGTGATGACCAAACAGATGATCCCCAAGAGTATCAAGCTTCCCAGCACTGCTTTTTGTCGGCCCTCAAATACGAATTGATTATTCATCTTACTTAGTATGTAAATTAATGTTTTTGTTCAACTGAATACCGCGCTACCGCGCCTCCATCATCACTACTGCTTCGCGTCCACCCTAGTGGTGCGTCTCCCCACTGGAATGCCCCTCCGAATGTCCGTGATCGTCTTTCTGGTGATCTCCGTCGTGGTGTCCATCCTGATGTCCGTCATCGTGACCGTGGCCGCTATCGTGGCCCTCGCCGTGATGACCGTCGCCGGACTCCCCGTGATGACCATCGTCGTTGCCGCTACCGTGGCTATCATGACCGGTACCATGACCATCATCGTGGCCGTGACTACCGCCGTGGTCGCCACCGTGTCCGCCGTGATGACCGTCGTTGCCCCAACCCGGCATGTAGCCCGGGTCGTGCAGGTTGATTCGAGAATCGTAGGGCTCTTCTTCATTCTGAGCCAGCCGGAAAGCCGGTACATCAACGCTATTCAGGCTATTGCCTTCTTCGGCATAGACCAGCTTGCGGTCTTTGGCCTGGAGCGCGCGGATGTAGTGGACTACCTGCCAGCGCTCTTCGTAAGACATTTTGTCGGCGTAGCCACCCATTACGTTTTTACCGTAGATGATGGCGTGGTACAAGCGACCGTTGGAAGTAGAGGTAAACTCATCGTTGATCAAAATGGCCGGTTGGGCGGGGTACTTGGCGTTGGGATTGTCTTCCGCCACCAAGTAACCGTTACCATCCCCTTTGTTCCCGTGGCAGATGCCACAAAAGGTCTCGTACAATTCTTTACCCCGGGCCAGGCCATCGTCCGTAATGGGAAAGGGATTGTCGATCAGCTCGGCCGTTGCCCGGAGCCGCTCCTCTTCGGTGTCTTCGAAGTGGTAGGGAACGCTCCCGTTGATGGGAATGCCTTTCATGGAGGCCAAGACGGCTTTGCGCTTCTTCGACTGGTAGCCGGTATTGGCCACACCGGCGTAACCCCGGGCGATGGTTCCCGCTACGGGCTCGCGTGGTTGCGCCATCTTGTGGTATTCTTCTTCCGTACCCCACGTATTGTAATAGTAATAATCGTAGTGATTGGACTCGTACGCAATCGAGTGCCCCATGTCCGGCATGTACTCCGTACCGGGGTAATTGTTGTCCGCCGGCGAACAGGCACTGAACACCAGCAAAACACAAACGACGGCGATGATGAAAAAGTTATTATTCATTATCAATGATTTACCTATCCTCAAATGGTCTTAGTATTAATAAATGAAGCCCCCGTACGGTCAAAGAACGAACGCAGCGAACTGATTTCCTCCTCCGAGGAGTTATTGGTCCGAAATGCGATGCAAAACTTATCGTCCGTGATGCGATCGTCCAGGGTGGGGTTGGTCACGCCGGGCCCCAAGCCACAAACCGTGTAAAAGGTAACCACCATTCCGATGGCCGCAAACAGCACGGTCAACTCAAAGGTGATCGGGATAAACGAAGGCACCGACCAGTAGGGCTTTCCCCCAAAAATGATGGGCCAATCCCGGGTAAAAATCCAGGTCATCACCCCAAAAGCGGTCATCGTCCCAATCGAACCGTAGATAAAGCCCGCGATGTGCAGCCGCGACTCTTTCAGCCCCAGGAGCGGATCCAAGCCGTGGACGGGGAAGGGCGTATAAACGTCCATGATGGTGAGGTGCTGCGCATTGGCCTCCTTGACGGCATCCATCAGGATTTCTTCGTCATCGTAGAGACCGAATAATACCTCGTTGTGCGTTGCTGTTGCCATTGTCTTTTTCTTTTAGCTGTTTTGAGCCTTGCCCTTATTTTTAATGAGACGTTTCTTCCACTTTCGCCTTGTCCGCGTGGTGATGGCTAGCCTTGGGGCCAATGTACTGGTCGCCCGAAGTCTTGAGAATACTCTTGATCTCCGCTACGGCTACTACCGGAGCCACCCGCGTAAAGAGCAGGAAGAGGGTAAAGAACAGACCACCCGTCCCAATGAAAATGCCGATTTCGACCCAAGTCGGTACGTAATAGCTCCAGGAAGAGGGCAAGTAGTCGCGCGCCAGGGTCGTGGCGATGATGACAAAACGCTCAAACCTCCTCCCGATATTGAAAAAAAAGGACATGAAGAAAGTAACGAAGCTGCTGCGCCGGAATTTCTTCACCCAGAAGATTTGCGGGGAAATTACGTTACAAGCCATCATCCCGAAATAAGACCACCAGTAGATTCCCGCGGCCCGGTTGTAGAAGGCGAATTGCTCGTAGGTGTACACCGAGTACCAAGCGATAAATAACTCCGTGAGGTAGGCGACCCCGACAATATTACCAGTCAGTAGGATTACCTTGTTCATCGATTCGATGTGGGCGATGGTGATGTATTCCTCCAAACTGAGTAGCTTACGCGCAATCAACATCAAGGTCAGTACCATCGCAAAACCCGAGAAGATGGCGCCCGCCACAAAGTACGGCGGGAAGATCGTGGTGTGCCAGCCCGGAATGACCGAAGTGGCAAAGTCAAAACTTACGATGGTGTGTACCGAAAGTACCAGCGGCGTGGCAATACCGGCCAGAATCAGCGAAAGCGATTCCCAACGTTGCCAGTGCTTGGCCGATCCCGTCCAACCAAAGGACAAGAAGTTGTAAATTTTCTTCCGAACCCCCTTGGCGCGATCCCGTACGGTCGCAAAATCGGGAACCAGTCCCGTGTACCAAAACAGGACCGATACCGTAAAGTAGGTACTGATCGCAAATACGTCCCACAACAGGGGCGAGTTAAAGTTTACCCATAGGGGACCACGGGTGTTGGGATAGGGAAAGATAAAGATGGCCAACCAAATCCGCCCCATGTGGATCAGCGGGAAGAGCCCCGCACACATCACCGCGAAGATGGTCATGGCTTCCGCCGCCCGGTTTACCCCCGTCCGCCATTTTTGCCGGAAGAGCAGCAAAATCGCGGAAATCAGGGTACCAGCGTGACCGATACCTACCCACCATACAAAGTTGGTGATGTCCCAGCCCCAACCAATCGTCCGGTTGAGGTTCCAAGATCCAATACCTACCCAGATGGAGTAGATGATACAAAAAACCCCAAACGTCAGGGCCGCTACCGAAATGATAAAACCGATGACCCAAGTACTATTGGGGGCTTTCTCGGTGGGCCCCACCAAATCTTCCGTAATATCGTGGTACGACTTACTCCCTTCGATTAAGGGCTCTCTTAATGGAGATACAACTGCACTCATAATTGTTGATTATCTAGCGGGGCCCGGGGCCCCATTTCATTTCTAAACTATTGCTACCTAGGAATTCAGAATGGCATCCAAATCCTCATCGCGGTTGTCAATCTTGGCGGCGTACACCACCGACGACTGTGTATTGACCTCTTCCAGTACCCGGTACCCCAACTGACTCTTCATCATCTTGGATACGGCACTTTCGGGATCGTTGGTGTCGCCAAAGACAATGCCTCCCGTGGGGCAGGCCGTCTGACAAGCCGAGCGAATATCGCCATCCCGGAGGCGGCGCTTCTCCCGCTTGGCGGTCAACTTGGCTTCCTGGATATTCTGTACGCAGAAGCTGCACTTCTCAATCACTCCCCGCGAACGTACCGTCACGTCGGGGTTGAGGACCATCCGGGTCAGGTTATCTGACATGTACACCATCGGATCCGCACCATCGATTCCCTTGTTGAGGTTGACCTCGTTTTGCGAGAACAAATCCGCCGAGGTGTAATCCAACCAGTTGAAACGACGCACCTTGTAGGGGCAGTTGTTGGCGCAGTAGCGCGTACCGATACAACGGTTGTAAGTCATCTGGTTGAGCCCCTCTCCACTATGGTTGGTAGCGGCTACCGGGCAAACGTTTTCACAGGGCGCATTGTCGCAGTGCTGGCACATCATCGGCTGGTACACCACGTTGGGGTTCTCCGCATCACCGTAGTAGTAGCGGTCAATCCGTAGCCAGGACATTTCGTGGTGACGGTGCACCTCATCTTTGCCCACTACCGGGATGTTGTTTTCCGCCTGACAGGCCACTACGCAGGCACCGCATCCGGTACAGGCACTCATATCGATGTACAAGCCCCAATGGTGGCCCTGGCTGTAGTATTTTTCCGTGTATTCCTTATAGGGGTACAGCGTCTGATCGTTGAGGTGGTTGTATTCCTTGCGCTTCTCGATCAAACCGACGTTGATCGGATCACCCGGGACACCGTGTACAAATTCCTTGAGGTCCTTGATGTTGGAGTGGAAAATGATCGAACGATTGGTGAGGGAACCTTGGTAACCCGCCGGTCCGATCGCCTTTTCATCCACGTTGATCGTCTCTCCGTTCTCATCCGGTCCCGTGACCCCCATCGTGTGGTGGTACTGAACCGAGGCGTACTTATCGCGACCCAACGATTCCGAGAGCGCTACGTTTTCGGCAAAATACTGGGTGTTGCCATCATCGTCGACATTCAACCAGGAAAAGACGTCAATTCCGATGCCCTTGGCCGCTTTACCGCCTTTGGTCCGTCCGTAACCCAGCGCCATCATCACCGTACCGCTCATCTGGCCAAACTGAGGGATGGCCGTTACGCGCTTCTGGTCCTCGCCAACCGTTAGATCGACAAAGTCGGCCCAACCCTTGGCATTCTCACTACCGATGTTGTTGTAACCCACAAAGCTGTTTTGATCCACATCCCAGTGGATGGGCACCTGAAGGTAATTGCCCCATACGCAGCGTGTGACGGGATCGGGTAGCTCCTGTAGCCAGGGATTGCCCGCGTACTGCCCCGCACCGACGTTGATCGTTTCGTAGAAACCGATTTCCATATCCGAGCTACCCACTTTCGTGATGCGGGCCGCCGCGGCCGCTACGTCGCCACCAAAGGCGGGCGTTTGTACGTCGACGGGAAATTCGACCAAACCATCGTGGAGCGCATTGTCCCAAAAGGTTTGGAAAGTCAAGAACTCGGTCTGCTGGGAGAAAATATTGGCCTCCCAGTAGGCCTTGAGGTATTCGTAGATGGGCTGCTCCGCTTCCGGCTGATAAGTGGCCGCTTCCGACCAGACCAAAAAGCTGGACTCCGCCTGACGGGTGTCAAACAAACGGGCAATCGTAGGCTGAATCAAGCCGTAGTGCCCCCGCTTGGGGTGTACGTCTCCCCAGGATTCGAGGAAGTGGTTGGCGGGCGCGATGTGCGTACACTGCGCGGTCGTTTCGTCCATCGTTTGGTTGAAAGAAACCCGCAGTTTTACCTTGGCCATACCGTTGGTGAAAGCCTCGGCATCGGGCAGATCGAAAGCCGGGTTGGCATTGAGCACAAAAAGGGCATCAATACTGCCCGCGTTCATCTCGCGTACCAAGTTGCGGACGTCGCGGTCGATCCCCTGCCGCTGGTAGGATACGTGACCAAAATCGATCGTGGAGCCGTAGCTGTCGATCAGGTCATTAATTTTGTTGACCAGAATTTGCTCGCCGGTATTATTCGACCCCGAAACCACCAGGGCGTGCCCACGGTGATCGATCAGGTCGCCGGCTACTTTGCGGAGCGCCGCCGCGGCTTTTTCATTGATCTGGGGTGCACCAACGGTGGGCGCACCGGTCTTGGCAGCAAGGGCATTGTAGAGCGTGGCAATCGCCGCTCCTTGCTCCGTCGGCCGGATCATGATCCGATTGTCGGCGTTGGAACCCGTCATGGTCATACCGGCCTCTACCTGAATGTGGCGCGACATTTTGGGATCGCTCAGGTTGATCATCCGGCCTTTGGTGTACTGACAAGAGTACTCCGAAGGAGAAATCCAGGTACCCAGGAAGTCCGCACCAAAGCTGACCACCATATCGGCATTGTTGAAGTGGTAGCTGGGAATGACCCGCTGACCAAAACAAGCCTCGTTGGCCAATAAAATGGCCGAACTCGAAACCGGATCGTACTGTACGATCTCGGTGTTGGGATATTTTTCCTTAAAATCCGCGACCGCCTGACGGGTGATGGGGCTCATCAGGGTTTTGGTCACGATGCGAATGCGGGAACTACCGTTGAGCTGTCCCTTTACCGCACTGTCCAACTCCTCCCAAGTCATGGCCTTCACCTCATCGTTGTTGACGATGCCGGGATTGCGCAAACGAGCCGTATCGTAAAGACTCAGGACACTGGCCTGGGCCCGAGCGTCCGTTCCTCCCTTGGTAACGGAGGAAAGCTTATTGCCATCCAATTTGATGGGCCGTCCTTCCCGCGTCTTGACCAAAACGGGGGCAAAATCACCACCGTTGACAAAAGTCGAAGCGTAGAAGGTCGCTACACCGGGTACGATCTTGTCCGGCTTGACCACGTAGGGGATGGCCCGACGTACCGGCGTCTCACAGCTGGCCAGCGTAGCCGCTCCCAGACCAAAGCCGAGGTACTTTAAAAAATCACGACGATTACTCTTCAGCTCTACCGAGTCATCTTTGGAGAGGGTGTCAATAATGGGCAACTCCACAAACTCTTGTTGTGCCATCTGCACGAGTTCGGGATCATTGCTCCTATCGCTGATGCCTACCCAAACTTTATTATTCTGTTTCTCCATGTCTTATTTGTATGTAAAATACGGTATGTGATTTTTGTATTATTAACTGGGGGTATGGTAGTTAGTAGTGACACTTTTGACATTCAAATCAGCCGATGTCCTCTACAGTTACCTAATCGAGTTCCCAATTCTAGATTTGCTCGTGATACAC
>CALCCH010000081.1 GCA_937899855.1 uncultured Saprospirales bacterium
CCAACTGCCATAGATCCTTTTTGAGTATATAAAGGGATCAAAACCGAGAGCTAAGCATGAACTGGACTAGCGCAACGTCCCCCAATGCAACAAAATTTAGCCATTTGTACCAAGTGGCGCTTATTTTTTACTTATTTTAAAAACAAAACGCAATTGTTATGTCTACGAACCTCTCTACCGTAACCGTTCAACACTACCACGATTCCAGTGCCAACAAACTCATTGTACAGACGACGACCCCGACGAATAAGGCCAATTTTCGCGCCCAGGGAATGCACGGGGACCCAACCGTCAACGCCCAAGGAGACCTGGAACTCTCCGTTCTACTGAACACCGACCCCAGCCGCGCCGGTTTGCCCTTTGACACCCCGGTGGTCCACTACCTCGCGCTCGATACGACCAGCCTCAACCTGTCGAGTGCCTTTATGATCCACGTCACCGCTTAAGTCGAGGATACGCTCAATTCTTCGGGCTTCCGCAAGATTGGGGACGCCATCGGTCAGAGTGCCGGCGCAGATGAAGGTACCAGACCCATCGACTAAATCCGTCACCATCCAAAAACTGCTATGAAATATTATTTCCTTATTATTTTCACAATTTCAGGTCAGCTTTTATTTGGCCAAAAGTTAGAGTTGCTAGAGCTCTTGAATAAAAATTTATCACTTGCAAAATCAGACAGTGCCCGGGTTGATATTTTAGTAGACCTTGGTTGGGAATGGCTTTTCGCAGATATTCTTAAATCACAGCACTATGCAACTGAAGCTGACAGTATTTTAGCCGTTATTGAATATCCAAGAGGAAGAGGTAACTGTGCGGTATTAAAGGGAAGTATTGAAAAAAATAAGGAAAATTGCTCGAGTGCGGAACAGTATTACCGTGAGGCCTTGGAAATCCGACAGTCTTTAAATGACAAAGCGGGTGTTGCCAGTTGCTACAACAACATAGGACGTTGCTTAAAAAGTCGTGGAAAATTCAAGGAAGCGATTCACTTGTTCGAAAAAGGTGTAGCGACTTTAGAAGAAGCCTCAATTGTAAAGACCAGGGCATCACTACAGAATAATCTCGCGGAATGCCATATCCGCCTCGGGCAATTTCAAAAAGCATTACAAGTATTAAATGAAAGCCTTCAGTTAAGCACAAATACCGACGATATTAGTGCTAAGGCAAGCAGCTTACTCAACTTGGGTCTAGCTCATGAAAATCTAGGGAATTATATCCAGGCCCGTCGGTATTATCAGAAGAGTATCCCTCTTTATGAACGAATCAATGCCAGGCATCAGGTAACTAAATGCTATATAAATTTAGGCAACCTCGAACTGAAGGCCAATAATTTTCCCGCCGCCTTGGAAGCCCTGCAAACCGCTCAATTGGATCTAGCGAGTACCTCGGCTGGAGAACAAACCAGGTTCAGTCAAAATCTAGCCGCAGTTTATCTACACTTCGAACAGTGGGAAAAAGCACAGCCCCTGCTGTTTGACAACCTGGAATTTTTCACCCAACAAAAGGACATCAACAATGTTGCCGAGACCAAGTACAACCTGGGGAAAGCCCTCTTTGAACAAGGGAAATATGAGGATGCGCTTCGCTTTTACCAGGAGGTGGAGGAACTCCCGGACAGTATTATAAGTAGAAGGGAAATTCACCCGAACCTCATTCACAACATCTCTCTAACCCACGCCAAACTAGAAAATTTCGAGCAAGCCTACGAGTACGAAAACCTGGCCACGGTACTCAACGACAGCCTGTACCAACAGCGGGCTCGACAGATCACCGCCGAACGCAAATACATGGAGTCCCAAAAGCAAAATCAGATTCTCCGCAAAAACAAACAGCTGCAACAAACCATCATTGCCAGCCTGATTCTCGGAGGCCTGGCGCTGTCCGTCATCGCCTTCCTGGCCTTCGTCAACTACCGCAACCAGCAGCAGAAAGCGCTGGCTGAAAAAAGCGAGCAGATTTCCAGACAAAAGTTGCTGGACTTGGTTCAAAAGCAAGACCTGATTACCGCCTACGCCCGGATAGAGGGGCAGGAAACGGAACGCACCAAAATTGCCCAGTACCTCCACGATAGTGTGGGAGGCATTTTATCCACCGTCAAAATGTATTTTAGGGCCTTTACCACCCCCGAAATGCTGTCTAATGAAGAAAAAGCCCAACAATTTAAGCTGGCCAACGAGCTGCTAGACAAAGCCGCGGAGGAGGTGAGAAATGTTTCGCACGAATTGGAAGAAGTTACCCTAAAGCGCTACGGCGTCGAAGCACAGTTGCGAAGCATGGCCGACACCCTCCGCCAGTCCAAACAATTGGCGGTCAACGTCATTGTGAAGGGCATCAAAAAACAGCTAAACGGGGTTACGGGAGTCAAGGTTTACCGCATCATCCAAGAGCTGGTCAACAATACCATCAAACACGCCAAGGCTCAAAAGGTGGTCATCCAACTGCTCGGGGATAAACAGGGCAGCCTCAATATCATCGTCGAGGACGACGGCAAGGGCTTCGACGTCAAAAAGGCGGAAGCCGAAGGGGGGATGGGCTTACTCAGTATCAAATCGCGACTACACGACCTCAGTGGAACCCTACAAATTGACTCCAGCGAAAAAGCCGGAACAACGGTAATTATAGATATTCCATTATCCGCCTAAACTTACTCAAACAATCTTGAACTATGATTAAGGTACTATTAGCCGATGACCACCAAATATTGATTGATGGCATGAAGGCAGTTCTCAAGGAAGACAGCAATATCCACGTTGTTGGGGAGGCCAATGATGGTCTCGAAGTATTGAATTTCCTCAAGCAAACCGAAGTCGACGTCATCGTATTGGACATCAGAATGCCCAATTTAGACGGGGTAGAAGCCGCTCGCGAGATCGTCAAATTGTACCCGCACACCAAAATGCTCGTGCTTTCCTCCCACAAGGAGAAAGAATTGATCCGGGAGCTGATGGGCATCGGGGCAAAAGGCTACATCCTGAAAAACAAAAGCTCGGAAGAGCTGGTGATGGCCGTCAATAATGTCTACCAAGGCCGGACCCACTACGGGCTAGAGGTGATGGACACGGTAACCAGTACGGGAGAAGAACAAACCGAAGCCGTCGAACTCACCCCCCGCGAAAAAGATGTCCTCATCCTCATCGCCGAAGGCCTCACCACCCGCCAGATTGCCGAAAGGCTCTTTATCGCGGAGCCTACCGTCAATACCCATCGCCGTAACCTCTTGCAAAAACTCGACGTCCCCAACAGCCACTATTTGGTTCGCTACGCCATCCGCCACGGTATGATCGAAGCCTAAACCCAAGCCTAAACCCAAGCCTAAATCCAAGCCAGTGCCCAGCCCCATTTATCCACCCAAACACCTCCTCCATCCGCTAGATAAATCCAGATAAACGGCCAACTCGTATCTTTGTCCCGACCCCGTTCGGGGTAAAATCACAACATTCACTACCTAGAATCTGAGTACCCCATGTCGTCAGAAGCTACCATTCGAGCCTTAGTTGTTGGTATCAATCAATATTTGACCCCCGGTAACAACCTCCGCGGTTGTGATGCGGACTTGCACAACGTCATCAGATACCTGAAAGAGCTGTCCACGAAACTTAGTTTGCCCCTAAAGCTAGTACCACTACTCGACGAACAAGCTACCCGCCAGGCCATTATCGACGAATTTCAAACGCTATTTGCCAATCCTCAGCCACAGGACATTTGTCTGTTTTACTTCTCCGGCCACGGCTCTCGCCAACCCGTCCCTCTAGCTTTTATGGACGAATTTCATACCGACCTTAAACTGGAAACACTCGTCTGCTACGATAGCCGGGCCTTCATCCCCAACAATGACTTGGCTGATAAGGAACTGGCCTGGCTGGTCTGGCAAGCTACGCGCCAACGGATGGATCATCCCTTTCTCCTCCTACTCGACTCCTGCCACTCGGGAGGCCTCCACCGGGAGGATCCCCTCACGGGCGATCGCTTACGGTCCCTTAAGGATGGAAAACGGGGAAAAAAGCTCGAGCAATTCCTGGGTTACGAGGATTACATCATCGGGGCTAAACCCCACCTGCGCCGCGTACCGGAAGGGCGCTACCTCATGCTCAGTGCGTGTCGTGACAAGCAATACGCTCGCGAAAAAGACCTGGACTCAAAAGTTCAGGGTGTATTCACTCATGCCCTAATCGAAACCCTCCGGGCGACCCAGCACCCGCTGAGCTATAAGGCCCTCATCAATACGGTGAGGTCCAAGGTAGCCATGCGCACTGAGTCTCAAACCCCACAGATTCGGGCTAAAATTACCGAAGATCGCGAACGGCATTTTCCGCTCCTGATGCAAGAGACAGACTCTACGGCTTCCGTATCCTCGCACGCCAGCTACGATCTCGACCGGCAGGCTTGGAAAATCAACCGCGGCACCCAGCAGTTTCCCCAAATCCAACCGGGGGACTGGGTGGACCTATTCGACGCCAATCACCCACAGCACGAACGCCACCCAGATCAAGCCCTCTACCGGGCGCAGATCTTAGAGGTTCAGGAGGAATGGTGCTGGCTGAGCTCCCTACCCGAAGGAGACCTCCATCGGCAACTGCAGTTCCAATTTGTCGAAAAGACAGCCCCGCTGACCAGCGTGGCCTTTCACTCGGAGGACGATCAGCACGAAGCCCTCCAATACTTGGAAACGGCCTGGCAAAACCTGCAACCTACGGAACTCGCCAAAACCCAGGACCCCAACCAAGCGACTTACGTCGTTCGGGTCATTGCCGACAGCTACGAAATCAAGAGCTCGCAGGACCAGGCTCCCCGCCCCTGTTATCCCCAACTGGCTCCCTGTACGCTGGCAACGGCGACTCAGGTGATTCAGGACCTACAGGCTGTGGTTCGCTGGCAACGCTTGTGGGAATTGCGTGGTCCTGCCGAGGGCCTAGCCCCTGAAGCGTTTACGGTGGCCTTGGTGGAGGAAAGCCCCCACTCTTCGCGGCGGGCCTTTAGAGACTTGAACCAGCCCATTAAACTCCAGGGCCGGACCAACGAAAAGGGGGAGCTGGAGTGGCCTCATTTTAGCTTGATGATTGGTGCGGAGTCTGACTTATTTTTTACCGTCCTACGCCTGAGTCAGGATTTTTCGATTACGGATGATTACCTGACCGATGGCCTACTCGTCCAACGGGGCCGTTCCATCTACTTAGAGAAACCCAACGAGGGCCACCGTTACCTTAGGCTAAAAGGCCCCGCTACGCACTTCCAGATGGGCGGTGACCAATGGACGGAGCGCTTTAAAATTTTGGTGAGTCAGGAGCAAGTGGATGGTCACCATTTCTTGCAAGCGGGAATTCCCCACCGTACGGGACAGGACCCGTCACTTGGCATGGGGAATAATCGACAGGCGTCCTGGCCTCCCGCAAACTGGCAGCATCCCTGGGCCGTCATAGATATAGAGCTCATCCTTTTGCCCTAAATCGCTTCACCAAACAGGGCCACGGCACAACGCATTCCGTCTTGCTCGGGTGGTAAGCACCTCGTTCGATTCAGGAACGCCTCAGCGCAACACCAAATCCTCCCGATCCTCCATGCGCTCAAAAAAGGCTTCTACAAAGTCCGTGGCGGCGCGCCGCTCGCTGGGACGCATGGCCTTACAGGATTTGATCGTGCGTAAAAGCGCCTCCTTTTGGGCCAGGAAGTGCGACCAGGCGGGCTCCAAACTGTTCTTGTCCGCCACGCTGGTCAGGTAAGCCTGGTGCTCGCCCGTGACCCCATCCGCGGAAAAGTACTGGTCGACCGAGCGGTAGGGCGCACCGACGAAGGCGGAAAAGTCAAAATCATAAGGCACCACCAGGGCCATTCCCTCCCGCTGTAGGATTTTGACGTTGCGGGCCGATCGGATGCTCCAGTCGACGTTGCCGATCAGGTGTTGAAAGAGGGCAACGCGCTGCAGCTGTGCCGCCCGAAAGTAGCTGGAGTCGATTCCCATCGGATTTTTCCACTTCTCCGCCCCCAAGCGCGCGCGCAATTGCGCCGTATCCTCGATCAAAAAGCCCCACTGCAAGTCCTTGCTACCGCTGCGGGAGTCGACGTAGGTAATTTGCAAAAACTGAACGCGATAGCTTTCCTCCGTCAACTCATTGTAGAGCCGGTAGGCAAATATTCCCTCAACAGCAAGTCCCGAGCCAGCCGGTCGTCGCTGACGCAGTGGGTAACCAATTTAAAATCATCGAAGGGGGCCAGGCCCGCCATTGCGAGGTCTTTTTTCTTAAAGTTGAGCTTTAGTGGCGGCATCGCGGCACACTTTACCCGGCGAAATTTTCCGCGCAATTTGACCTTGGTGTCCCACCGTTGGAGGGCACCTTCCGCATCCTTGTAGGAAAAAACAGCGGGACGACTGTCCGTATTTCTCCGATTGCCCAATACGGCGGCCAGGTCCATCTCCAATCTCACTTTGAGGACCTCCTCGTGTCCGAGCTGGTCGAACAAACTGGGTGCTTCTACGCCCGCTCCGGTCAAAGCCAGAGAGGAGAGCAGGAAGACCACGAGCCCCGTAAAACGGCTAATGGTTCGAATGATAGGATTCCTTTTATTCATTATTTTCTCCTTTGGTAACACCGCAAAGATGCTCCACTCGCGTACAAAACAAAAGGTAAAAAGCTGGCAAAAGATGGTTAAAACGAGACAGCTACGTTAAGGAATTGTCAATAAATGGGGATTTTAGGGGTCAAAATCCGTCGAAACGCCCGCCAAGCTTAGAATTGTTGGCGGAACTCCCGGGGCGTCATATCGGTCTGTTTTTTAAAAAATTTGACAAAGTTGGTGGGATCGTCAAAACCGGCGCGGTAAGCGATTTCCTTGATGGTGTAAGAGGTATTCATCAGCAGGCGATTCATCTCGATCACCACGATCTCGTCGATGTAGGACTTGGCCGATTGCTTCATGATTTCCTGGGTGATTCGGTTGAGTTTTTTGGGAGAGATGTTCATCGCCTCGGCGTAAAAATTGACCTGGCGGGAAGCAAACTGGTGCTGCTTGAGCAGGTTTTGAAATTGTAGAAATTCCTCTTGATATTTGGAACGGGGCTGGTCCTCCCGATTTTTCTTGCGGATGCGTTCCGACAGACAGAGGAAAATTTTCAGGGAGGACTGGATAATTTCCTCCGTCAGCTCGTCGTCGGGGCCGTGGAATTCCTCGTGGATGCCCAGTACGAGTTCGGTAAAGAGCCGCATTTGGGAGGCTCGGAGCTGTAGGACGGGGGGGTAAAGGTGGTAATTGTAGAGGCTGAGTTGTTGCATCAGGTTGGACGATAGGCTGCTACGCGCCAGGAAGGTCTCGGTAAAGAGTAAGAAATAGGCCTCGCGGTCCAGGTTTTTCTCGAAGGCGTGTACCTGATCCTTGGAAATAAAGATGATGCTGCCCGGTTCGTAACGGTAGCGCTTGAAGTCGATGTAGTGGCTGCCGGAGCCGCGCATGATGTACAGCAGGGCGTAGAAATGCAGGCGGTGGGGCCGGAAGGGATCGTGGTCGGCGGGTAGGTTGTGCAGGAGGATCTCCCGGTTGGAGACGATCTCAAAGGCAAAGGGTTTGTCCTTGCGGTAGGGCAATTGGACATCGGGAATGTAAAGGGGACGCGGCATGGAATCAAAATTAAGGAGAAAAATCAAATGCCACGGAGTAGGCGGTTTTTTAATTCCTTCTATTTATCTTGCCACCACAACTCCTCCCCAATGATCAGAGGCATTATCTTCGATATGGACGGTACGATGGTCGACAACATGATGGTCCACCACCGTGCCTGGCAAGCCCAATTGGCCTCCCTCGGGCTGGACCTCAGCTTGGCGGAAGTACAGGCCCGTATCCACGGCGTCAACACCGAAATCCTCCAACGACTCTTCGGCGACCGCTTCGACGCAGCCGAGCGCATCCGCATCTCCACCGAAAAGGAAGCGCGCTACCGCCAGCTGTTTTCACAGGAGCTCCGCCTCGTCGACGGCCTCCCCGAATTGCTGGACGAACTTCGCGCCGCCCGGATTCCACTCGCCATCGGCACCGCCGCCCCGGTCGAAAACGTCGACTTCGTCCTGGATCGGCTCCAATTGCGCGGCTACTTCCGCAGCGTCCGCCACGCGGGCCACGTCCGCCGGGGCAAGCCCGACCCGGAGATTTTCCAACTGGCCGCCGCTGACCTGGGCCTGGCCACCACCGAGTGCCTCGTCTTCGAAGACAGCCTCACCGGCGCCGCCACCGCCCGCAACGCGGGCTGCCCCGCCATCATTCTCACTACCACCCACGCCGAGCCGGAATTTGCCGCCTTTTCCCACATCCAGCGCTTCGTAGCGGATTATCGGGAGGTGAATTTGGGGTATTTGCGGGAGGCGTTTGGCTTACCCAATTGACCAAACCCCAAAAGCCCCCCTCCTCCCGGAGCGGGGCCCAACGCATATGGTGTTGATCACATTTTGGTGGTGGCTTACCAGTACCCACCTGATTCAGTAAACCTCCCGTAGGGAGAGGGTCGTCAAAATGGCGGCCGATAGCTCAGCAACTCGCTCGTAGATAAAAAAGTGGTGCCCCTCCAGTACGGTCGATCGAAAGGTACCCGTGGTCAAGTGCCGCCAGTTATCGATCATCCCGACCAGCTGTTCCCGATCCCCCATAATGACGTCGATGGGAGTTTGGATCGGGGGGTAAGTGGTGGGGGCATCGGTAAACAAACGGAAGTCGGCGCGGAGGATGGGCAGGATAAAATCGAGCAACTCGCGATTGGCCAGCAGCTCGTCGGGGAGCCCCCCCATTTCGCGCAGGGCCTCGATAAAGCCCGCTTCCGACAGGCCATTGTAATAGCGGTGGCGCTCCTTGGCCTCCGGGCAGGGACCAGGATTGCCACTCACAATCAGGTGCCGTGGCGGTCGGCCCCGCGCCTCCAAGCGCTGGGTAGCCAGGAGCCCCGTAGTGGCTCCCAGGCTGTGGCCGTAGAGGTAAAACGGCCGCCGATCGAGGTCTTGCAAAATCTGTTCGACCAAATCGTCGGCCGCTTGGTTCAGATCGGTCAAAAAAGGCTCCGCGATCCGGGCACCCCGACCGGGCAATTCCAGGGGATGCAGTTCGAAGTGAGGCTCCAAGTGCTCCTTGAGAAACTGATAGGAGTATTTGTTGCCCCCCGAAAAGTGTAGTAAAAACAGTGGGGGTTTCATACGTAAATTTTCAAATCCTCAACCCCGATCTTCGCAGTGGGGCTCGACGATGGATACGACAATTTTGCGATCGCCCTCGTAGGGATTGCGCCCGTGGGCACTCAGCATATTGTCCAACATCAACAAGTCGCCCCGCTGCCAGGGGAAAATAATCTTGGCTTTTTCGTAGGCCTCGGCCATTTGACGGTATTCACCATAACTGATGGGTGAGCCGTTTCCAAAAAAGGTATTGGAAGATAGCATTTTACTCGGAAATTTATCTTCCGGTCCTAGCCCCATTTCCTCGTATAACGAAAAACGGTTGAAGAAAAAGGCGTGGTTAAACCAGACGCGCTCCCCCGATTGAGGGTGCCGATAAATCGCGGGTTTTTTCCAAGCGATGGTCAAAAAATCGGGACTGCGAAATTTAAATCCGACGCCATTGGCCCGGCAGGTCTTGGCGACCTCCTCCGCTTGGTCCGTCTGAAATACCTCTTGCCAGGGCAAACCCGCGTGTGGGGATAAATTGCGCTGGTACAATACGCCGTGACGCTCAAATTTTTCCACCAAATCGGCACTCAGGCTGGCCAGTACCCGACGGTTGTCCGCAATGGGAGTCTCTCCCTGTACGGTGGCCGGAAGGATACAGCAAAAGAAGATCTTTTGCCCCCAAGCGTAGCTGTAGGAGGATTCACTGTGCATGTTGATCTTGCGCTCGTTGGGATAGGTGGTGGATACGTAGACGCGGTCCGATAACGAATAGCGGGGGGAAGAGCGGAACAGGTAAGGAATGGTTTCGTCGCTAAACTGCTCCATGAGGGCATCGAACTTCGCGACCTCATCCAAGCCAAAGCCGCGGAAGAGGATGCCGCCGTGATGCAGTAGGGCCGCCTCGATAGCCGGCCGGTGAGCTTGTAGGTAGTCGATCACTTCCCCACCCCCTACCCGATCGCGTTCGAGGAGTAAGGGCAAGGGGGAATCCGCGTAGAGTAGCGTATCCGGAAGCTCCCAAGGTGGAGCTTCCGATTGGACGATCGTAGCCGATTTGTCGGCGGTATGGTGGTCGTTTTTCATGGCTAAAAAGCTTAGGGTTCTTGCGAAACGGTTGAATTATTGGATTTCTTGAGGATGAGGTCTTTCGTAAACTCCATTGCCGTATCGTAGTTGCGGAAAATGTCGGCGGGTGGGTGTTCGATGATGTGATCGGGGACCACACCACGTTCCTCGTTATCGAAGTTGATGTCGACCTCAAATAGGATCAGCGGTAGGGTAATGCGCAGGTGGCTATTGGGTAAGAGTAGGATCATGGTCACCCCACTGACGTTGGTATGGGGACTGCCACCGGATTCTTCCCCAATAAAAGTCACTCGGTCCAGACACTTGAGTTTGCCAGTCAATTCGCCGGTTGTAGAGCCACAGTAGGGATTGGTCAGCACGTACAGCTCTCCCTGGTAAGGGCGTTTTACTGGCTTGGTGGGCTTGGTACCTTTGAGTCCACTCATCCGAGCGGCCAGCCCCTTGATTTCGTAGATATCACCTTTTTTCTTAAAAGCCAGTCGGGCCAGGGGGCTCCATTTTCCCTCTTTCTCAAAGTAGTGGTTTTCCTTGGGAATGCTTTTGGTAACGGCCTCTACCCGACTGTAAAGAATAAAGGGCTCTTGGTTCAAGTAGGACAACAAGTCTACCGCTGGGCCGGGCTTGCCGCCACCATTGTTGCGCAAATCGAGAATGAGGTGTTCCACCCCTGCCGCCTCAATTTGTTGAAAGGCATTTTTTAGAAAGGCCTTGTAGTTTTGCCCCCGTTCCTTGGTAAATTTGGCGTCCAGGGTCTTGAGGGTCAGGACGGCGTACTCGTCTTCAATCTTCAATTGGAGGAGGGAGTTGTCCTCCCCCGGCCGCAGGGTCACCGAGTAGGGATAACGCTCGGCCTGCACCACTTTCCGGCGGGGCTCCTTATGCGCCTTTACCGTCACCTGGTGGGCCAGCCCCTCCGGAGAAACCACCTCGAGTTCAAAGTTTTTGACTTCCCCCCGGATGCGGAAATACCACTGGTAAAAGGTATTACTCATCCAGGCATTGGGATAGGTGGTATTTTGTCCATCCCGGGTACTGAGGGCAGAAAATTCGTGAAACAAATCCGCCGCCGATTCCCCATTGATGGTCTTGATGATGCTGCCGTGAGGTACGGACTCCTCATCGGTCAAGTCCTTGAGGACGTAGAGTTCATTTTGGTAAAAATACACATCGAGCGGAAAAAACAAATAGGTGTTCATGTTATTGTAATAGTCCGCGTCGGGGTAGATGTCAGTATGTACATTACCGATCACCTTGAGTAGGGGCATCACGTGAGTACAAAACTGCATCATGGTCATGGGTTCGGTGATATCGTTTGCAATTTGGTCGAAGGCCGCATCGACCTCCTCCTTGGTGCTGTAGCGATAAAGTCCCGGCTGCATATTTTCCAGGTACTCCTTATAAAAGTACACATCGGATTTGAGCTGTTCGGGCGTAAAGGTTGGGGCGTTGGGGAAGTGGTACTGCGCCGTAGCAAAAAGGGGCAGTAGGAATAAGACTAGGG
>CALCCH010000082.1 GCA_937899855.1 uncultured Saprospirales bacterium
TCTTTCCCCTCCGTTCCACTCGATCCGCACGGAGGGGAAAGAGGCGTTCGCCACCGTGGAGGGAATAGAAGCTGGCCTTGTCTCCACCGGGGTGGTCGGCTTCGGACAGCAGCAGGTGGGCTACCGTACCGTCACTGGCAATGCCGTTGATGGCCGCACGAAGGTGCGTCTGGCCGGGTTCGGGAATCCAGGGGCGGGCAGTACTGGGAAAATAAAAGGCCGACTGGGCGAGCAAGTCCGGCCGTTTGGGTGCCCGCCAGTGGGGAATGCTGGGTAAAAGCCGTTGGTACAGGGCCAAGGCGGTTTGAATGATGGCCACCATGCCCGAGGCGGAAAAGGTATGCCCCAGGTAGGCTTTGCTGTTGCCAATGGCACAGGTCAACCCCTCGGCTTGGTTTTGGTAAACCCGACTCAGGCCTTCGATTTCAGCTTCGTCGTCGGCCGTGATCCCGTTTCCAGAGATTTCCAAATAACCAATATCGCTAGCGGTCAGGCCCTGAGCATCCAGCACCCGTTCGGCGGCGCGTTGGACGGTGGCGGCGGTACTGCGGCCCCGAGCGTCGGTTCGCTCGGATTGTACGAGGACCAGGTCGTCGAGCCGGGCGTAGACGCGGTCGGTTTTGGTAGTATCTTCGGCGCGCCGCAATACAATCGCTCCCGCTCCTTCGCCGATGGTCCAACCCTGGGTATCTCGTTCCCAAGCCGGACTGGGGCCTTGCCCACTCACGGGGTGCATGGCCCGACGACTCAGCTGACTCTCCACTCTCCCCGTCAAATCGATGGCACCGAGTACCACGGCATCTTCCTCCCCGGAGGCCAACAGGTTGCGGGCTACTTCCAGCCCTTTGTAAACGGCATTTTCGTTGGAGGAAATGGTAAAGGCGGGCCCCGTAAAATCCATGAGGGCAGAAATGCGGCTGGACATGATATTGCCGATAAAGCCGGTGTGTTCACTCGGAGAATGATCTTCGTGGGCCTGGAAAACGGCATTTTTCAAAGCACGGGTCAGCTGGGCCTCCCGAGCCGTTTCCAATTCAAAGCCCGCTTGGCTGAGGGCCTGGTTGACCTGCCAGGAAAGATCCCAACGCCCCATCCGGTGGTGAATTTCCAATTCCGATTCCATGGCCGTAATCACGGCTACATTGGCCCCTTTCCCCGCCAGGGATTCCATTCCCGCATCTTTGAGCGCCTCGTAAGCCACCTTGAGCAAGAGGGTTTGCTGATAGGTCAACCGCTCCGCTTCCTTGGGCTGGATTTTAAACCGGAGCAAATCCAGATCGTAGGACTCAAGCCAGGCGCCCCGGAAGCTGTCCTCCGTGGGTAGGGCCCATTGCTCGTCTTTCTCTAGGATTTGCTCCATCCCATTACAGCGCTAGGGGGTCAGGGAACGGAAAAAGTCTTCGCCCCGAACCAGGGCAAGGTAAAAATCTACCAAACGCTCGCAGGCGCCCACGTGGAGTTCCATCCCGGTGATGGCCATTGCCTGGGCCGGAGCCGGAGCGGGTAGCGGACTGGATTCGGTAGCCGCATCGTAAGCCGAGAGAATCAGGTGGGCATTGGTCCCCCCAAAACCAAAGGCATTGATCCCGGCGTGGGGCAAGCGATCGGAATGGGGCCACTCTCGGTTTTTGCGCACCATCTGGTCGCCACCAATGCTGCCGTTTTCCGATTCTACGGGGGCATCGATCTGGATACTGGCCGGCAGGTAGCGTTTTTGCATGGCGAGAATCACCTTGATCATACCGGCCATACCGGCCGCAGTGAGGAGGTGCCCCATATTGGATTTGGCCGAGCCGAGGAGGGGCGCATCCGCCCCTTCGGTCACGAAGAAATCGGCGATGCTGTTGATTTCGGTCTTGTCTCCGAGGGGGGGTCCGGTGGCGTGACATTCGAGGTAGTCGATGTCGGAGGGTTGCAATTCGCATTGCTGATAGGCGCGTTCAAAGGCCAGCTTTTGCCCCTTCGGATTGGGGCTGAGTAAGAACTTCCCCTTCCCGTCATTGGAGAGGCCTACCCCATCGATTAGGGCTAGAACTCGATCGCCGTCGCGTTGGGCATCGGCTAGTCTTTTGAGAACGACTACCCCCGCTCCTTCGGCGGAGGTCAGCCCTCCCGACTGGCGATCCATCGGTATCGATTTCTCTCCGTGGCGGGCGTAGGCGTGGAAGTAGGAAAAACCCATGTGGATAAACAGGGGATCGGCGCCGCTAACGGCACCGGCCAGCATCATATCGGCTTTGCCGTTGTGGAGCTCATCGCAGGCGAGCTTAACGGCGTAGAGGCTCGAAGCACAGGCGGCGTCGAGGGAAAAATGAAGGCCCCGTAAGCCGAGGGCTTGGGCTACGAGGGCGGCGGGCGCATTGCTGATTAGGCTTTGCTCCAGGCTGGCGGGATAGTCCGTGTTGGCGGCGGGGATGGGAATGTGGGTGCCGCACAAGTCATTCAGGGCGGATTCGGCCAGTTTGGCGTAGGCCTCCGCAAAGATTTGCCGGGAGTAGCGGGTGGGAAACGAAAGATTTCCCAAAATGACCCCACAGCGACGGAGCTCATCCGATCGGTTCCAGTACTGGGCATCCCGCAGCGCTTGTTGGGCCACGTAGAGCGACCACTGAAACTGGGGGTCCTGCTGGCGCAGAAAATCGGGATCCAAGCGGTAGCCCTCGGGGTCAAAAACAAAATCGCGGACGTAGCCACCGCGTAGCGAATAGCAACGGTCCAGTTTGCCCTTTTCCGGGTGGTAATAAATTTGGGGATCGGCCCCGAAGTCCATCGTCTCCGACAGGCTCGTCAAATCCCGATTGTCGACCAGGTTTTTCCAAAAACCATCCAGGGTT
Source organism: uncultured Saprospirales bacterium (assembly GCA_937899855.1). GTDB lineage: Bacteria > Bacteroidota > Bacteroidia > Chitinophagales > Saprospiraceae > CALLVY01. Next base: position 2,835 of record CALCCH010000082.1, read on the forward strand.
TGGGATCCCGGAAACAGTCCCGACATACCGATGACGGCGATTTTCGCCTTGGGCGCCACGGCCCCTTTTACATTAGCAGTTTGCTTCATCTACCACTGTAGTTCTTTACTGATCGTCACCCCAGCACGGTGACTTTTTAAATACACCCGACCGCTCTGGGCATCATAAGCCGTGATGTCGGCCTCCATGCCAAAGTCGTTGGCCTCCACTACCTCCAGCGCGACGTAAAAGGGCCGGCCAAAGGGTAGGGCCGCAAACACTTCTACCCATTCCGTCCGGAGGGGCAAGCTGGCGCAGTGGTGAAATTCCCGTACCCAGATCAACAGACTCTGGTACATGATATCGGTGAGGTAGGGATTGACACTCTTGACGGGAAACTGTCCCTGGCGCTCCCGCTCCACTCCGGGATGCTCACAACGGAGGAGTAAGCCCTTCCGATCGAGCCGCAGGATCTGCTGAACCCCCCGAAAGTCACTGCCGTGAAACAGCGTTCCGTTGGTGTACACCGCGCTGGCATCATCCAAAAAGGGAGCTTGGCCATTGCTTGTGGGCAGCGGTAAAACGGGTGCGGTGGGGGCTTCTTTTTGCAAAGTGACCAGTGCCCCATAATGATTGATGGGGAGGCGAGCCGACCCCCTGCTGGAGATTTTAACGCCCACCACAATTCGCTCCTCGCTTTTCTCTTGCTCCACCAACTCTAATTGGTAGCGCTCCGCTTGGCGCCCGTCAAAGACGATGCCTTTAAATAATTTGGCCTCCGCTACCCGGCTGAGGTGGAAACCAGGATAGAAATCGACTGCCGCTTGGGCCATCCAATTGGAGGCGTGGATGATGGGAAGTACGGCATTGTCCTGAATCACGTGGTGCCGCAGGAAAGGATTGGCCAGTTCCCGCAGCTCGCGGTGCATGGTGTGCTTTTGCAACGGATCGTCGGTAGCCGCCCGAGCCAGGGGTAGGGTTCCCCCCAGAATCACTTGGGTTTGTCCCGCGAGTTGTTCACTCAGTTGGTCCACCAGGGCCCAAGGGCCTTCCTCGGAGGGCACCAGGGAAACCCCGTGCGCTTCGAATACTATCTTGCGGGCCGGACTGCCAATCCCCGCATCACAAGCGCCCCACTTGAAGGAGACGACTTGCGAATCGGGGTGGTTTTGCTGAAAGAGGAAGGCCGCCCGATTGAGGATTTCGTTGGCGATGGCGTAATCCGTTTGGCCAACGTTGCCGTAAAAACCCGCAACGCTGGAAAAGAGAACCACCTGTTGGATTCGCTCAATGTCGATCGCCTGGGTCACGGCCAGGAGGCCCTGGATTTTGACGTCGTATACCGCGTCGAAATCCGCCGCGGTTTTATTTTCGATCAACTTATCCGCCAGTCGCCCGGCGCCGTGGAGGATACCCGTGATGGGGCCAGTCTGACTGACGAGAGGTTCCAATGCCGTACGAAGGGCAAGCGCGTCGGTAACGTCGGCGGAGAGGTAATGAACCTCCGCGCCCATTGCTTGTACGTCACTCAAGGTTTGCCGAATTTCCCGTTGGGACTG